>JAGAKH010000093.1 GCA_017625725.1 Bacteroidales bacterium
ATTTTCATCAATTTTTAACACTTTTTTCGGCTTTGTTCTATGCCGTCTGCGAGGTGCTGTAAAGCTACCCAAAAACGGGCTGTTGTATGCGTAAGTAATTGAAAACTATATAATTGTTAAATTTTTAACGAAGTATTGATTAAATGATGTCGGGATTGATCAACACATCGGCGAAGGATCCGGGACGTGGAGAAACTGCTGAGGCAGACTTATACTCCATCTTATGGAAAACTGCTGACGAAGCAAGTGTTGCAAGTACTTCGCTGTCATAATCCTTATCTGCATACTCGTACCACAGAACATGTGTCGGATCCTGAATCAGTGACGGCATGGCAGCCAGATTCTCTTCTGCACGGCGATCAGACCGGACAACTTTCAAGAACAACAACTGATGGACGAAATAGTCTACTGCAGATTCCTCATGTTCCCAATACTTCAGAACAGCATTACGCCATACCTGAATCAGATAGGATTTCTTCTTAGATCTTATGAAGCAGTTCTGGATATATGAATAAAATCCTTTAAGACTATTCCCGCTCATATATACGAAGAAGTCCTGATCCATCAGCCACTGCGGAATATCGGAGAAGACATAATCAGTGGCATCCATCCACAGCCCTCCATATCTGTAAAGAAGTTCAATCCTGCATATATCGGCAAAATGTGCATGTTTCATCTTGCCGGAACGCCATTTTGAAACCACATAGTCAGGAAGGTCAATCCACTCGAATATGGACTTCTCGTCAAGCACGACAAGTTCAAGGGAGCAGTTCCTTCTGATACTGTTCCAACATGCCTGAACTACATCCGGAGCATTTTCCTCTCCTTGAAACCAAATGCTGAAGATATACTCCTTAACTGGACCGTCTGCTGAACTATCTTCAGATGTAAAGACAAACGGAACATACCTGTCAAGATATGAAAGGACTGCTTTACGGGTTGCATTACCCCGGATCCTTCTTCTTTCCATTCGCGAATACCAAGGAAAATTCAGGATATGTCCCATAATGGCAACTTTGAACTTGACAGAAAGATGGCCTAGCAATCTCCCTGCCGATGACAAATGAAAAGACGTCCTCTTGTATTCAATCATCACTGTCTGAACTTACAGGCTACATATAGCTTTACAAAACACTGCCATATGATAAAGGTCTTGTTTGAAAACGAAGGCCTCATCTTTCTGATCATCTCAGGCAGATAAGGATATTTCCTGAAGAAACCAAGATCGTATCTTAAGGATAGCCAGGCTGTTCTGAACATGATTTCTCCCACAACATCCCTGACAGGGCTGTTCATGACATCATCTTTGAAATGCTCATACAGGTCCATCATATTCATTGCAGAATCACGTCTTCTGTTCTTCCTCTTCGAGGCGGATATCGATCCAGGATTATCCCTCCTGTAATGATACAGCGGCTCGTTCAGATGAGTTATGCTATCGGCATGATATATAAGCTGTGACATAAGATAAATGTCTTCATGCATTCCATAAGATGGGAAGAATACATCATTATCCAGATAAAGCTGTCTTCTGACGCACTTGTTCCACACATATCCATAAGCCTTGTAATTGAAAAGGCCATGAATGAACTTCATCTTAGTCTGAGCGGTATAGTCCTTTTCCACATCATGCTTGGCGTAGCTGGCATACTCCTTATAAAAATCGAAATACACTATATCACTGCCGGTCTCCTCAATTTTTATAGCTAACTTCTCCAGAAGAGTACACTCCAGCCAGTCATCCGAATCGACATGCAGTACATAATCCCCCTCTGCATACTCCATTCCGGTCTTCCTGGCAGCAGGCAGTCCCTGATTGACCTTGTTCACAATGATAATCCTATCCTTAAGATGAGCAAATCTCTCATCAATCAAGGAAGACAGCACTTCAATTGAGGCGTCCTTTGTCCCGTCGTTGACAAAGACAAACTGAACTTTGTCATATGTCTGGCCAAGAAGAGATTCTGCAAATCTTGTTATATATGGTTCTACACCATATATCGGCACTACAACTGAAATAGAAGGTCTGGTAGCCATGTTATACGATATTTCTAAAACGTTCAGCTATACGCACAATAATCACCAATTCAAACATTGCCGGCTTGTTCAAGGCATAAGGAGGACGACATAGAGTCTGTATGATCCTGGCATTACGCGTCCATCTGTCCCAATCTCTGGCCTTGCCCTCAGTTACCTGCCTGATTGTCTTGGAACGACGTTCCAGATGCTTTGTCCATCCGGCTGCCCTACGCGACGGGTCTTCAAATCTGGCCTTGATGCGTCCCAGGTCGAAATAGCCGAAATGAAAAAGGAAAAGATCCTTACCAATATGGAAGTTATGACCTTTTATTCTATGAAAGCCCCTACCCCATCTTACCGGCTTGGCAATGACGCAAGGCTTGGTATATCTGGTAGAAAGTCTGGCATAATGACGCTGATTCAAGAATGTATCGTCAGTCCTTATGTCCCCTTCCTCTCCTGTATGCTGGCCCACATCAACGCCCAGTCCGGAAATCGACACATTTATATCAGCCTTGCTGAGATACTCCTGCAGTGAAAGCCCAAGTTTCGGATCAACTACAAGAAATTCATCCGCATCGACTCCGATGACAAGATCATATGTCTTCAGAAGTTCAGCTGCCTTCACTGAAAGGAAATCCAGACGTCCTTTTTCTGCCTCTACCACCTGTCCGGGAATCTTGTCCACAGCAGTGACATTAACTCCAGGACACCAGTCAGGAATCTCCTGATCTTTTCCGTCAAGATAAACATACAGATTTTCCATTCCAAGTTCAGCACCGTAATATGCCACCCATTTCCGGAGATAGAATTCATCATTACGCACCATTGTAAGTGCACATATCTTCTTCATAATACTTCAGATTAATCAGCGTATCTCAATATAATCTTTCTGATATTGTCTGAAACTCTTTTGGCGGCATCAGTAGTAGCCTCAAGCACTTCAGCAATATTCTTGTATTTCATCAGTTCAATAGGGTTCTTCTCGTTGGTAAAGATGAAGCCTATATACTCCTCATATGAATCATCTGCAGCATGTTCGAGTTCAGTAATCCTGTCACACTGCTGAGAAATCTGCATATAATTCTTGGAAAGGTCATTAAAGTATGACATTATCATCTTTATGGCATCTGCCTCATAACTGATATACTGAGCCATATCACAGAGCGGGGAATCAATCCTGTCAGGCATATACAATAGTATGGACTTGGCTGAATCGTTTATATGATCCAGAAACTCATCAATGCTCATTGCTATGGTCTGCATATCGCTCCTTCCTATTGGACTTACAATGCTTTCATAAAGTTGCTCATGGAATTCTGTAAGAAGTGCATCTCCTTGAATCTCACACGCTTTCACCTCTTTCTCCAATTTCCTCCAAATAGCCAGGTCTACTGTTCCGGTCATTTTAAGCAAAGCATCGGAAGCCAGCTGAAGATATGATGCCTGCTGGGAAAAAACCGGAAGATAATGATGCCTTCGGCCAAATATGCTCCTGAATAACTTGACTAGCTTCATACTTTAAATCCTTATACACTTATTCAAACGTGAAAACATTCAAATATAACATTATTTTACTGAACATCGTACAAAAGGATAGAACGTAATTCTCAAAATAGTTCCATAAGATTTAAAAAATTATTTTTCACACTATAAAACAAATCACATCATTTTAAAATAAAGAAAAAAAGAGGATTTCTTTTTTATGATCGGCATATGGTTCTGATTCTATAAGATAGTTTTGCAGAAAAAATGAAAAGAAGGATTCCGCTGATGATTTTCCTCATTCTTCTTCATGGTGGTTATGAGGCAAAGGCAGAGAGAAGAAAATGTATGATTGGATTCGATTGTGCCGAAACGGTACGGGCCACTGGCCTGGACATACAATTCAACCATTCGATAGACAAGCATTGGTCGGTCTCGTTCGGGATGTCCATATATCCGATGAAATTCATAAGAATATATGATAACGAAGATAACGCACACTATAATGAATTTAAAGATGAAGACTCAATCATTGAGACAGGTACTGATGAAAGGTATATATCCTTTCATTACTGGAAAGATGATGCATTTGATGGAGCAGAACTCGGTTTTGGAATCATTTACCCGACGCAGGCGGCGCCTGACATTACAGCCGAAGCCGGCTATTACGCCAAGATAACTACCCACCTGAGATTGGGATTCAGATTCAAGATAAATATCCGGGAAACATGTAAGGATAAAGGGTTTTCCGGAAATGAGGTCAAGGTTTCAATCAATTGGTTATTCTGAATATGAAAAGAAAAAAATGCCGTGGACATATAGTTCGTTTAAATTCCCACATTACACATAGTCTGAAAACATTCGAAAAACTTTCTAAACTGCCCATTCTGGGTTTCTTGCTTTTATATGTCGCGGCATTGACATACGGATGCACTCCCTACGACTGCTGCAGTCCTTCCAAGGACACCAAGGTTAAACTGCTCATGAAATCATCTTCTGCGGCAGTCAGGGAGAATTCCGTTTATAATTCACTTGATATATTCACATTCAACGATGACATATTGAAAAGGATCGACAGCTACGTCAGATATGACATGCCTGCAGGTAACCTGTGTGAAGTCGCATCCAGGACAGGGCCTAAGATAGTAGGAATCATTGCCAATAGCCATATGGGGAGATATGACTGGGGTAGCGTAAACAGTTTGGAATCTTTCTGCGACATCAGAACGGATCTGGAAAAGGAAGAACGGGCATTTCCTTCCATGAGCGGATTCATCGCCGTTGACGAATCTTCCGAAAGAATAAAGGAAGTCCGTATCGAACCCATATGCAGTAAGGTTACCCTGAGATCAATCAGATGCGATTTCAAGGGCAAGCCATATGAAGATGAAATGATTGAGAACGTAAAGGTCTATCTTACAAACGTCAGTGCCAGATGTCGGTTCATGAGTGAGGGATATGACCTGCCGGAGAGGATTATAAACATCGGTGGCCTCTCTGAATATGACGTAGGGCAATTCAGAGAACCTGACATTATATTTAAGACAATACCTCTCCCTATAGGGAAGAATACGGTCTATCCTGGCATAAGTCTGTTGTGCTATCCTAATTCAGGCAAAGATGAGACACCGGGCACACCTTTTACCAGACTTGTGATAGAGGGCGAATTAGATGGAAATATCTGGTACTGGCCGATAAATATAAACAGAGATGATGGAGGCAACGGTATCGGAAGGAACAGGACATACATCTACGACATCACCATCACATGTAAAGGGAGCACAAACCCTGACACTGTCATTGACTCTGAACAATTAAAGCTGAAAACAAGTGTAAAAGAATGGTTAGAACAAGAGGCATATGGGGTACAATTCTGATCATCATAGTATCAGCAATCATGATCGGATGTACAGACATTCAGAAATCCGAGATATATGATAACCAATGTATCGTATCTTTGGATATAAGTACAGGTTCTCATATAACAAGGACATCTGATCCTGACGAAGACAAGATCAGTGATATAAACATTATGATCTTTGATGAATACGGTGATCTTGAATACTCGCACTGGAATCCTGATTATGGAAGGAAGGGCTCTGCCCCGTCATTCAGGCTTTTGAAAAACAAAAGATATATTATATGTGCGTGTGCAAATCTTGGCAAAAGGATTTATGCAGAAAGGTTAGAGGAACTGGAAAGTGTCGTATATCACATGGTCTACCCTGACGAATACAGGGAAGGTATTCCTATGAGTCTGATAGAAGATATTACTATTCCGAAAGAAGATTCATCACAAATCAGTATGGAACTGGAAAGGCTTATGGCAAAGATCAGCATAAGGATGGACAGAAGCAGACTGGCTACAGGGACAGAAATGATAGTCACCGGTATCAGGATCGGCAATTGTCCTAAGAAAGTAAAGGTTTTCTGCGAAAGTAAGGCTGAGTCTGCCGAAGACTGCTTCACTACCGGATTCACCAGATACGATAACGAAGCCGCAGGATTGAATTCGTTCGGTCTTGACATGATCAGTGATGAAGTATCGTTGTATATGTTGGAAAACATGCAGGGAAGATTTGCAGAAGAAGATATTCACAATGACAAGGATAAGGTTATGAGCCCACTTGATCCGAGATTCGGGACCTGTTCTTATATAGAAATTTCCATGCAATATATCTCCGAGTCGATGTACAGTCATAATGACCTCATATACAGGTTCTATCTCGGAGAAGACAGGAATGACCTCAATATCGAACGTAACTGCCATTACAGAATTACCATCTGCCCGGAAGGAGATGGTCTGGGAGAAGACAGCTGGAGAGTTGACAAAAGCGGAATATGCGGATACATCGATTCAATTATTCTATCCGACGATTATCTGGAATTGAATTATTCCGGGCAGACAACCACCATCACTGCTTTGACAATTCCTCAGGAAGCAGCGGTTGAAACATTGATATGGAAAAGCAATAACCCGGAGGTAGCATCTGTGACTCAGGACGGAACCGTTACAGCACATTCTGAGGGTGACTGTACCATCACCTGCAGCAGCACGGACGGTGGAAACACAGAGGCTCAGTGCAAGGTATACGTAGACTTCCTGCCCGTTTCATTCGGTTTTTTCCCGGGGAATTACATTGAAGGCAAAGTAGGGGACAAAATACGCATCTGGTGTGATTATTTTCCGCCAAATGCAGTTTTTGACCCCGGTTACGAGGAGTTGGAACTTGACAGGCAGAGAGGAATATACGACTACGACGTTGATCCAGACAATCATTCGGTCACGCTCACGCTCCTGGCAAAGGGCAGCGGGATAGTATATATGTCTGTAGGAGAGCCGGTCAACATGGCCGAGATGGCGGTCATCTACATTACAGATTGATATATCGTGCCGTATAGGAATCTTTGCATAAGGACAGGTCTTCAGGAGTACCGGCAAAGACGAGCTTTCCTCCACGGTCTCCCGCTTCCGGCCCCAGATCGATTATCCAGTCTGCCGACCTGATGACATCAGGATTATGCTCGACCACAACTATGGAATGACCTTTTGCCAGCAGAGCATCGAATGATTTGAGCAATTTCTCCACGTCATAAAAATGAAGTCCGGTAGTAGGCTCATCGAAGATGAAAAGAATCTTCGAATTCCTGGCCTTCTGGGACATTTCATTTATTGACAAGAAATAAGCAAGCTTGATTCTCTGGCTTTCACCTCCACTCAATGTGCTGCTGCTCTGTCCTAGCTTGATGTACGAAAGACCCACATCAACAAGAGGTTGAAGTCTTTCTGCAATCCTCTGTGCAATAGGATCGCTTTGTGATCCGAAGAATTCCATAGCCTCCTCAACACTCATATTGAGGATATCATCAATATTCTTTTCCTTATAACGGACTTCCAGGATTCCTGGTTTGAAACGCTTTCCGGAGCAGGCTTCGCATACCATGGTCACATCCGCCATAAACTGCATGCCTATCTTTACAAAGCCCTCACCCTGACACTCCGGGCAGCGTCCACCCTCCATATTGAAGGAGAAATGAGATGGAGTGAATCCATTGAGCTTGGCGAACTGCTGATCAGAAAGAAGTTTCCTTATATCATCATATATCTTCAGATAGGTAACTGCATTTGAACGCGAACTCTTTCCGATAGGATTCTGGTCGACATACTCTACCTGACTGATCTTATCAAGCGAACCGGCCAGACCTCTGAATGTACCGGGAGCAGATCCTGTTCCGTTAATATGGCGATAAAGTGCCGGATAAAGAATGTCTCCGACAAGTGAAGACTTGCCGCTTCCGCTGATACCTGTTACGACAGTAAGGACGCCCAGAGGGAAAGTAACGTCAATATCCTTCAGGTTATGTTCCATGGCACCTTCAACCTTGATGCTATGCCTCCAGCTTCTTCTGGTGCGGACATATCTCTGCCTTGTCCCTTCAAGATATTGCAGTGTAAGAGATTTCTCCAGCTCTTCCTGAAGAGGCTTGACAGAAAGCTCACCCTGATACACCACTTCTCCCCCATGGATACCTGCCTTAGGACCAAGGTCTATAAGAAGGTCGGCAGCCCTCATGATTTCTTCATCATGTTCAACGACAACAACTGTGTTTCCTATATCCCTGAGTCTTTTCAAGACCTGGATAAGCCTCTCGGTATCACGCGGATGAAGGCCGATACTCGGCTCATCAAGTATATATAAAGACCCTACAAGAGAACTGCCCAAGGCTGTTACAAGATTGATTCTCTGACTTTCACCGCCTGACAAAGTATTTGAGGTTCGGTCAAGGGTAAGATATGAAAGACCTACATCTTTTATATACCTTAATCTGGATACTATCTCACCGATGGCCTTGTCTGCAATCTTATGTTCCCAATCCTCTAGAGAAATATCATTAAAGAACGAAAGCAGCTGCCCTACTGTCATACAGAGAAGTTCGTGTATGTTTTTGCCACCTACCTTTACATACAATGCTTCTTTACGCAGACGGCTTCCTCCACATTCATGACATACTGTCTTCCCTGAATATCTGCTGAGCATGTACTTGTACTGAATCTTGTACCTGTTGGACTCAACCCATCTGAAGAATTCATTGAGGCCGATTATCGAGTCTTCTTCTGTCTCTGCCCTGCATCCTTTCCATATAAGGTCCTTTACTTCCCTGGAAAGATTGCAGTATGGTTCAAAAATAGGAATACCATACTTGACGGAATTGCGTACAAGCTGATCCTTGAACCATCCCATCTTATCACCTCTCCAGCAAGCAATCGCCCCATCATAGATGGTCTTGCTCTTATCCGGAATGACCAGATCCTCGCTGATTCCGATTATCTTTCCTAGTCCGCCACATACCGGACATGCCCCCAGAGGGCTGTTGAAACTGAAAAGATATTCGTCAGGTCTGGTGAACTCCATGCCATCCGCCTCGAAACGGTTGATAAAAAGTTCAGTATTGATTTCAGCACCGGTCTCCTTTCTTATCAGAATTGTACCGTTGCCCTTGTCAAATGCTGTCTCGACTGATGAGTTTACACGGGTCCGGAGGTCCTCCCATTCAGTCTGGGACATAGGTTCTTCACCAGCTGGCAGACCATCTGCAAATTCAGGGAGTTTCAACCTGTCTATAAGAAGATACAGTTCCGCAGGATAGTCTCCGTCCTGAGCCTTCTGCATGATTTCTTCGATCCTGACAACTCTGTCTGTAAAGAATCTGGAATAACCTTCTTCCTTGAGTTGGAGCATCAGTTCGACCTTATCTTCCCTGCCTGCCCAATCAAGATCAGCCAATATATAGACAGAAGCCGCGTCACCGGAAAATATATGGTTCATGACGTCATTTACACTATGACATCTGACCTCTTGTCCGGTTATAGGAGAATATGTGCGTCCTATCCTGGCGAAAATCATTCTGAGATAGTCATATATCTCAGTACTCGTTGCGATCGTAGAGCGAGGGTTACGGGTATTGACCTTCTGCTCGATCGCAATTGCCGGAGGTATTCCTTCTATCAGTTCCACATCCGGCTTGGACATTCGTCCGAGAAACTGACGGGCATAAGAAGATAGACTCTCTGCAAAACGCCTCTGTCCCTCTGCAAAAAGGGTGTCAAAGGCCAGAGAAGATTTCCCTGAACCTGAGACACCCGTAATAACTATGAATTTTCCACGGGGAATTTCCAAGGTGACATCCTTGAGGTTGTTCACCTTGGCCTTGCGGATAATGATGTTTCCTTCTTCTGCCATCAATGGATTAAAGTCTTGCCTGAAGAGCCTTTGCCTGCTCCTCATATCCCGGTTTGCCGAGAAGAGCAAACATATTCTTCTTATAAGCCTCCACACCCGGCTGATCGAATGGATTCACGCCAAGGATATAGCCGCTGATTCCACAAGCCTTCTCAAAGAAATAGAACAGGGCACCGAGATTATACTCGTTTACACGCTCTATCGCGATTGAAAGCTGAGGAACGCCTCCGTCGATGTGAGCAAGCTTCGTTCCAAGCTCTGCCATTGCGTTGCACTCTTCTACATGCTTACCTGTAAGGAAGTTAAGACCGTCAAGATTCTGAGGGTCGTTCTCAATCAGCATAGAACGGTTGCTGTTCTCCACTGTGATTACCGTTTCCATAAGCGTACGCTCTCCGTCCTGGATGTACTGACCCATTGAATGGAGATCTGTAGTAAAGTTAACGGATGCAGGGAAGATTCCAAGGCCATCCTTACCCTCTGACTCACCATAAAGCTGCTTCCACCACTCGCCAAGGTATGTGAGCTTAGGATTATAGGCAACAAGGATTTCGATCTTCTTTCCCTGAGCATAAAGGGCATTACGCATTGCAGCATACTGGATGGCAGGATTGCACTCACATTTCTTTGCACACTCTTCTTCCATTTCCAGAGCTCCTTTGAGCATCTCGTTCATATCGAAGCCGGCGAGTACGATAGGAAGGATTCCTACCGGTGTGAGCACAGAGAAACGTCCTCCAACATTGTCCTCGATGACGAAAGTCTTATATCCTTCCTGAGTAGAAAGCGATTTCAGAGCACCGCGAGCCTTATCAGTAACGGCAACGATTCGTTCTGCTGCCTCAGCCTTTCCATATTTATCTTCAAGATATTTCTTTATCAGACGGAAAGCCACTGCCGGTTCAGTCGTAGTACCAGACTTGGAGATGACCACACAAGCTGCATTTCTTTCCTGAACGAGGTCCATGAGTTCGCACATATATTCTTCTGAAAGATTCTGACCAGCGAAGACGATCTCAGGAGCATCGGACTTGGTCTTCAGCTGCTTTGCAAACTGGTGTGAAAGAGCTTCAAGAGCACATTTTGCTCCAAGATACGAACCTCCGATTCCGATAACGACCACGAGATCCACATTCTTGCTCTTCCAAGCATCCCTTACAGCCTCACACTCTGCCACGAGACCGCTCTTAAGTGTCTCTGAAGGAAGGTGTTTCCATCCAAGGAAATCATTTCCCTTTCCTGTCTCATTTTCAAGAACTTCAAGTGCGGCAAAAGCCTTTTCTACATATTCCTTATAATCTGCATCTTTAACAAAGGAGCTGCAGCCTCCCAAATTTACCTTTAACATAATCTATAATAAATATAAATGTTTCTAACCATTCCTTTAACTAAAGGACAACTTGGCAAAGTTAACTTTTTTTAGGGAAAGGTCTATAAAATAATTACATTTGTAGCACTAAATTTGATCTCATTATGACACACATTGGAAAATTCATGACTGCCGTCATAGCTGCGGCACTCCTTATGCCTACAGACATGGATGCAAGAAAAGAAAACGATGGAACCGGAATCGTGGCACACCGCGGATTCTGGAACTGTGAAGAGGCCGGCTTCGCACGAAATTCGGTAGCAGCACTCAAATGTGCTCAGGAGGCCGGATTCTGGGGCAGCGAATTCGATGTCAACATGACTTCTGACGGAGTACTTCTCGTCTATCATGACAGCGACGTGGAAGGGAAGAAGATCGAGAAGAATCCACACGAGGCCTTCAAGTATTTCAGACTTGAAAACGGAGAGCCGATCCCTACAATTGACGACTATCTCATCCAGGGAAAGAAACACCCAGAGACAATGCTCGTCTATGAGCTTAAGAAGCATTCATGCGACGAAGTCGAAGACAAGTTTGTGGACCTTACGATTGAAAAGCTCAAGGAACATGACCTGCTCGATCCATCAAAGGTAATGTTCATTTCCTTCAGCTATCACATGTGCAAGAGACTGGCGGAAAAACTTCCTGATTTTACAGTACAGTATCTCAACGGAGACAAGAAGCCGGCTAAGGTGAAGGCTGACAAGATCAACGGCATCGACTATCATTTCAGCCTTCTCAACATAAACAAGAAATGGGTCAGAGCAGCCCATAGCCTAGGTATGACTGTCAATGCGTGGACAGTCAACAAGGTTTCCGATATGGAACGCATGCTTGATCTCAAGGTTGACATGCTGACCACAGACTTCCCTCTTGAAGCAAGAAAACTGATGAAGGAGAATGGAATTACCGAGTTGAAGTAAACTCAGTGCACCTCAATTATTTCATCCAGGGAAGTTGTATAGAGAGGGGACCTGAATTCGCTTCGGATGCCGTCAGCATAATGACCGGATCTCTGTGAGGCAAGTCTCAAGACAGATGTGCCGGATGAGTTCACCTCATCCATGACAGCTGACAGCCTGTCCATCTTCTGCCTCAACTCCTCATCGAAATCGAACAATGAGCCCTGAACAGAATCAGAAGGCACGATGTCACTGACAATGACACCGGCCTTCTTGTATTTATACCCCGAGCGATAAATCAGTTTCAGAGCCTTGAGGGCTGTTCCGACAATATCATGGGTACTGTTGGCCGCCACTCCCAGTTTCAAAGACAATGAAGGGAAATACTGCACGAGGTCATCCCTGAAACGGTTCGTATACAGGAACACAGTGACAAGACCGGCCGCCGACCCTTCCTTACGTAGTTTCTGTGCACAGACTGCAGCAAAATCGGAGACTCTTAATGATAGTTCCTGTTCGTCCTCTATCATATCGGCAAACGACCTGGAAGTGCATATCGTCTTACGTCTTTGCTCATTCTCTTCTTCTATGCATTCTATTCCCTGCAGTTCCTTCCAAGTCCGTAGTCCATTCACTCCAAGACGTGATGACACCCATTCTTCCGGCCTCTGCACGAAATCATAAGCCGTGGCAATCCCCCAATCCTTCATCTTAGGAGCCAGTTTTCTACCGATACCCCATACCTCATCTATTGGCGTCAGTTTCAAGGCCTTAAGCATCTTTTCCTCTGTATCCATCATACATACGCCCCTATATCCTTTATGCCTTTTTGCGAAATGACTGGATATCTTGGCCAGCGTCTTTGTCGGAGCCAGGCCAACACTGACGGGAATCCCCACCCACTTGCGGATCTTGACGACAAGCTCACGACACATCACCGGAATCTTTTCATCCGGGATTCCTTCCAGATGAAGATAGGCCTCATCTATGGAATAGACTTCAATCCTGGGCACCGTATCGGCCAGGATCGACATGACACGGTCAGAAAGATCGCCATATAGAGCATAGTTCGATGAATATGCCTTAAGGCTTCCGTTGTCTACCAGATGACGTATCTGAAAAAAGGGGGTACCCATCCTGATGCCCATTGCCTTGCTTTCATTGCTTCTTGACACAACACATCCGTCATTGTTTGACAACACGACAACAGCCTTCCCCTCAAGATCCGGACGGAAGACTCTCTCGCATGAAACGAAGAAATTGTTGCAGTCAACCAGAGCAATCATCACCTTACCTTCTTTATCACATATGTAACCACACCCCAGATCTTGAAATCATCGCCCTCACGTACAACAATGGCAGGATACCTGTCGTTGGCGGGCAGGAGTTCCAGATGTGGCCGGAATTTCAGATACTTCAATGTGAATTCACCATTGATGAAGCACACTGCCATATCACCGTCCCGTGGGTCAAGCGAACGGTCTATAACCAGTATATCGCCCTCATCCACGCCGGCATCAATCATGGAATCCCCCACCACACGGCCATAGAATGTTGCGGCCGGATGCCGGACAAGTTCCTTATTCAGGTCAATGGCCTGGGTCATATAATCAGTGGCAGGAGAAGGAAAACCTGCATGAATTCCCTCCTGAGCCATCATAGGCAGAACGTCTTTTTCTTTTTCCATCATCATCACATTGAAAAGACAAAATTAATCATAATGTTTTTCATATCTTTGCAACGGATGAAAAGACTTTCAGAAGAAATAGTCTCTTTCCTCGAAGAGAACGGATTCACATGCCGCCACAAAGTCCGTGACGACCAGGACATACTGTATATCCCCTTGACAGATGAAAAGACTGAAAGACTGATTGTTCCATGGGAAATAGACACGGGATCAATCTGCTCGTCAAGAAGCCATTCAGACAGGATCTTACATATCGTGCGGCAGATCAAGGAATCATACGGTCATTATCCCCTCATAATCACGCAGGACAGATGGTCCTCCCGAAAGGAGATGATAAAGGCAAGGATCCTTGCCCATCTTGAAAAGTTCGTACCGGCATACGCAAGGAACTGCGAAGTCAGAAGAATCGACAAGAAGACAGCAGAATCTTTTCTGGAAGAAAACCATAATTACGGATACTCCGCATGCCGATACAAATACGGTCTTTTTCTGAAAAGGCACACAGGACATATTGCAGAAAACAAAAAGGCTGAAGGAGTGGAGAACTGTGGTCTGGACACCCTGGTGGCAGTCGCAACCTTTTCAAATGCCAGGAAATGGACAAAAGGGGAAAAGGTGATAAGGTCATACGAATGGACAAGATATGCCTCACTGCCAGGGATGAGGATCAGCGGAGGGATGGGAAAGCTGCTGAAGGCGTTCATCAAGGAAGTAAGTCCGGACGACATAATGACCTATGCAGACCTGGAATGGTCAGAGGGCGATGTATACCGCAGACTCGGTTTCGAGCTGGAAGGGACAAAGGAAAGGATCAGTTTCTCAATTGATCCTGTCAGATGGGAAAGATCTGCAATCAAGGATCAGGAAGAGGATAACACAGAAAACCGGAAATTATATCTGACAAATTTCGGAAGCAATAAATTCCGCATGAAACTGACGGATTATCAGAAATAAAAGTGTTATCTTCGCAACCTGTTTTCAATCAGATTAACTACAAAACTGAATTATATATGGAAGCTATCGTAAAGACTGATTTCAATTTCCCGGGACAGACAGCCCATTATGTGGGAAAAGTTCGCGACGTATATAGCATCAATGACGATTATCTGGTGATGGTCGTATCCGACCGTATCTCCGCATTTGACGTGGTCCTTCCTAAGGGCATACCTTTCAAGGGACAGGTACTCAATCAGATTGCAGCAAGATTTCTTGATGCGACAACTGACATCCTTCCTAACTGGAAGATTGCAGTTCCTGACCCTATGGTGACAGTAGGTCACAAATGCGAACCTTTCAAGGTTGAAATGGTCATCCGAGGCTACCTTTCAGGACATGCGTGGAGAGAATACAAGGCAGGAAAGAGAACAATCTGCGGAGTTGAGATGCCGGAGGGAATGGTTGAGAATCAGAAGTTCCCTCAGCCTATCATAACACCTACCACAAAAGCCGCAGAAGGACACGACGAGGACATTTCAAAGGAAGAGATCATCGCACAGGGAATCGTAAGCAAGGAAGACTACGAGCAGCTTGAGGCATATACACGTGCAATTTTCCAGAGAGGAACAGAGATCGCTGCCAAGATGGGACTCATCCTTGTTGACACAAAATACGAATTCGGAAAGAAGGACGGAAAAATCTACCTGATGGACGAAATCCACACTCCGGATTCATCGCGTTATTTCTATGCAGAGGGATATGCAGAACGCCTCGCTGCAGGAGAGAAACAGAAGCAGCTTTCAAAGGAGTTTGTACGCGAATGGCTCATGGCAAACGGTTTCCAGGGACAGGAAGGCCAGCAGGTGCCTGAAATGACAGAAGAAATCGTAAACGGAATCACAGAACGCTACATCGAACTCTACGAGAACATCATCGGCGAGAAGTTCGAAAAGGCTGAAGGAACAGATATCGCGGCACGCATCGAGAAGAACGTGACCGAATGTCTTGCAAACCTGTAAATCAGCATAATATACGACAAGACCTGTTCCATTTCCGGAGCAGGTCTTTTTCTATTTTATGCCATCCAGCAGTTCAAGGACCTTCGACACTTCATCATATGAGTATCCCCGGCCGAGACCGAAACGCAACATCTTCAATCTGCATTGCGGGTCTTCCTTTAATGAACGATATTTGTTTTCCATCAGTTTTTCCAGACGCGAATACGCCTTGACATCGTCGATTTCCTCCATAGCCTTAGCTATCAGATCCTTGGCTATCCCCTTGGATGAGAGCATATAACGTATCTTGGACTCACCCCATCCTGACAATGCCGCCTTGTCACGTGCATAGGCGGAAGCATACCTCAGGTCATCCACATATCTTTCCTCAACAAGCACAGAGAGTATCTTCGCACTCTTGGCACGGTCCCCGTCAGTAGCATCCATAAGTTTTTTCAATATGTCTGAACTGCAATACTCCCTACGCGAGCAAAGCCGCCTCATTCTGTCAAGTAACCTGTCCATCCTTAGAAATTAAAACCTGCACTCAGATATACTCCGACCTTATTTGTCAGATCTGACCAATGGACATTTGCAGAAAGCGGACCGAAGATCGTATCGAAAGAATACTCCAGACCGACGCCATAATATCCCGGGCCATCGAGATAGCCGCTCACACGGTCAGCATCCCTGACATAATTCACGATGCCGGTAAGATAATGGTTGGTACCAAGACGAAAACGGAAGTCTGTTCTGAATACAGTAAGTATATTCTTCATCGCCGTGATATGGTTCATTCCTATGAAAGGAATCTGCTGGTCGACATAACGTCCACGCAGAGATCCTCCTATGGCGTTGAAGTAGGCAACCGGAATATCTTTGCCGAAAAGGCAGCGCATATCTATAGAAGGCATGAATGTAAATATCCTTGGTGCAGAGATAGCACCCTTTACATCGAATTCCAATGTATGGAAGTTATTGAACCTATTCGGGAAACCGCCGAAGGTCCACGAATATGAAACTCCCAGATTCACCCCGTAATCCGGAAAATAACCATCATTGAAGGTATCCATACGGCCGTCAGCAAACAGGGAAATAAAGTCATTGGAAAGCTGGTCAAAGTCATAATTGCCGGAAAATCCCTTGTCCGACTTTATATTCTTCACCTGTACGATTTCATTCCTTAATCCCCCTCTCATGTCCAGATGCATCCATTTGATATTGGAAAGATAGAACTCCTGAGCTGCATTGAAATAATTAAGACTCAATCTGTGATCTCCAAGATTCAGAACGCTCAAGTCAGTCCATCTGAGAGATGCAGATGCATTAAGGGTCGGTGCCTTAGGAAGGTCATATGACCACTTCAAATTCATATACGGATTCGCACTAAGCTTTCCGGTAAAGTCAAAAGTGTGGCCATGAAGCCTATGGGCATTGAACCCCAGATTCAAGAGAATGGACACAATTTCCTCCGTGTCTGCACGGACACCCAGGCCAAACTGATGTATAGGTCCCTTTTTACAGTTAAGTTCCAATCGGAACGGTTCATTTTTGCCATGCAGCTCATACGTAACATAATCATATGCCTGTGTACCGTAGATATTAGCCACCAGATCATCAATATCTTCCATCGTGACCTTCTGACCATATTTAATGTCTATCCTCTTTTCCAGAAGTTTCTTTTCCTGAGGCAAAACACCTTTAATATCTATATCCGCAATAACTATGGAATCCTTATAAAAATCCGGGGACTTAGGCCTGAGGACAGCCTTGTGCATAGAAGTCTTTTCTGAAAGAGGTATCAGGAGTGAATCCTGAGCGACTGCCGCCCTATATCCTCTAAGAATGATCGAGTCGACGGCCTCGGCCGTGAAACTCATCATGTTATATTCCTTAAGGTCAGGACGGATCTTGATGTCAGGAATATCGACATTACGGATGTATGAATCCTTCATGACCATATTGATTCCTTGAGCAAAGATGTCTCCAAGGTTATTTACCTGCCTGTATGTCCTGTTAGGCTGTGACACATCAACACCTATTATCACATCAGCCCCCATTTCCTGTGCCAAAGCAGTAGGATAATTATCCCTCAATCCCCCATCAACCAGAACCATACCCTCTGTTCTTACCGGTGCAAACACACCTGGAATAGACATGGTTGAACGCATTGCAGTATTGATGTTTCCACTATGCCATATCTTGGCCTTACCTGAGACCAGATCAGTAGCCACACATGCAAAAGGGATAGGAAGACTTTGAAAATCAATAGAATCCTGATAACCGACAGTTAGAGAACTTATCAGATTGCTGACATTCTGGCCATATATATAAGCTGAAGGCAGACTGCCGAGAAGGTTATTCTTGAGCATCTCAGTATTATCCTTGCTATCGGCTCCGATATGAAGGATATCCTTCTTTGGAAGAGGATCAAAGCGGTTCTCGTCAGCTATCTTCAGTTTATAATAATCCTTTTCATAATAAAAAGGTATCGAAATCATATACTTCTCCTTATATTTCATGTCATTATAGGAGATATATTTTCGCGAAAGCCTGTCAGTCAAGGCCCAATTCCAATCTATACTCCGAACTAACGTATCTAGTTGGTCTGCATTATATCCAAGTGAATAAAGCGCTCCGACAAGTCCACCCATGCTTGTTCCCAGCACCAGGTCTACAGGTATCTTCAGTTCCTCCAGCCTCTTGATCACACCCACATGGGCAGTTCCTTTCGCACCACCTCCACAAAGCACCAGGGCTACAGTAGGACGATAAGTACTGATCTGGGCCAGACGTTCCCTCATTCTAGCCACAGCAAGAGAATCCTCCTTCGGATCAATTCCCCTCGCAAAAGAAGATACGGTTCCGACAAGTATGGAAATCAGAACCAAAAGATATGCAGACAACTTCTTCATACTAACATGAACGGTTATGTTCACCGGCAAGCATTCCGCACGCTGCAAGGATATCCTCGCCACGCGAAGCACGGATTGTAGTGGTAATACCGGAATTATTGAGTCTTGACTTGAAGTTCTCCATCACCACGTCAGGAGAAGTATCGTACGGAAAATCCGGAATCTTATGGAAACGGATAAGGTTCACCCTGCATTCAAGTCCCTTCAGCATCCTGATCAGAGCATCTGCATGAACCTTCGAGTCATTGAATCCTCCGAACATGGTATATTCGAAGCTGACCCTGCGCTGACCTGTAAAATCGTACTGCTTTATCAGATCGATGACATCCTGGACAGGCCATGCACCCTGCACCGGCATCATGCTAAGACGCTCAGGTCCGAATGGATCATGAAGACTGACAGCCAGATGACACCTGCACTCATCGAGGTAGCGTTTAAGATTCGGAAGCACTCCTATCGTAGAAAGGGTGATTCTCTTCGGACTCCATCCGAAGCCCCAGTCTGCAGTAAGGATCTCTATGGCCCTCATGACATTTTCATAATTGTCCAACGGCTCACCCATTCCCATGAAGACCGTATTTGTCAATCTGTCAGACTCATCTACGGCAATGAACTGCGAGATTATGTCGGCTGCCGAAAGATTTCCATGAAAACCCTGACGCCCTGTCATGCAGAATCGGCATCCCATCCGGCAACCAGCCTGGGAAGAAACGCAGAGAGTGGCCCTGTCTTCATCCGGGATCATCACAGCCTCAACAGCACTGTTTTCCAATTCAGTCTCAGGTAGAGTGCATCCAAGGTTCAGCCCCCTGCGATGGGTGCAACTTACAGGAAAGAGATATTTCTTAGTTCCGTCGGAAGATATCTGAAGTCCGGCATACGGAGTGACGCCGACCTCATACTTCAGGTTCAAGGCGGCACGTGCTGCCTTGGACAGATTGGTCATCTCATCTATAGTCCTGACTTTCTTGACATAAAGCCACTGTGCAATCTGTTTTGCTGTATATCCGGGGAGGCCTTCATCAGCGACGACACGCTTCAGTTCCTCAAGATTCTTTCCTAAAAGTTTTATCTTCATAACACTCTATAAGACCGCTGGAACGGCATCTTTTAACAAGATGCAAAATTACGCAAAAATTATGCAAGGGGTATCGGTTTTTTTCATTACTTTTGCTCTGTTGTGAAAAAGTTTCACAGCCGAAGAAACATTTAAAAGATTACATTTATGGCTAAAGAAGAAGTTAAGGGAAGTACCGAGATCAATGCCGCCAAACTGAAGGCATTGCAGGCGACGATTGACAAGATTGAGAAAGACTACGGTAAAGGTACGATCATGAAGCTGGGAGATCAGCCAAAATGGGAGGTTTCGGTGATTCCGAGCGGTTCCATTGCTCTTGACGCAGCTCTAGGAATCGGCGGTTATCCTCGCGGAAGAGTTATTGAAATCTACGGACCGGAATCCAGCGGTAAGACCACACTTGCGATCCATGCCATCGCACAGGCACAGAAACAGGGAGGCATCGCAGCCATCATCGACGCTGAGCACGCATTCGACCGCACTTATGCAAAGAACCTCGGAGTGGATCTTGAGACATTGCTCATCTCACAGCCTGACAATGGTGAACAGGCTCTCGAGATTGCAGACAATCTTATCCGCTCGGGAGCTATTGACATCATCGTCATCGACTCGGTTGCAGCATTGACACCGAAGGCTGAGATTGAAGGCGAGATGGGCGACTCCAAGATGGGACTTCAGGCAAGACTTATGAGCCAGGCCCTCAGGAAGCTCACTGCAAATATCAGCAAGACTAACACCTGCTGTATCTTCATCAATCAGCTCCGCGACAAGATCGGCATCATGTTCGGTAATCCGGAGACCACAACTGGAGGTAATGCACTCAAATTCTACGCATCAGTAAGAGTCGATGTCCGCCGCACCACTCAGATCAAGGACGGTGACGAAGCACTCGGAAACCGCACAAAGGTCAAGATCGTTAAGAACAAGATGGCCCCTCCTTTCAAGAAGGCTGAATTCGACATTGTATTCGGTGAAGGAATATCACGCATCGGAGAGATCATTGACCTGGCTGTGGAATACGACATCATCAAGAAGAGCGGTTCATGGTTCAGCTACGGCGAAAGCAAGCTCGCCCAGGGACGTGAAGCAGTGAAGAATCTTCTCACTGACAATCTGGAACTCTGCGATGAGATTGAGGCCAAGATCAGAGAAGCTTTGAAGAACGCACAGGACTGATGATCCCCTGACAGTCTGAAACAACCATAGCCCCGCCCCGGAATCACACATCACATCTCCAGGGCGGGGATTTATCACATCAGGCACACAATTCATCCTACTTTTTTATCCGATTGACCTCATTCCAAGGCATGTGACCGACGGATACCATAGACAGAGTATCCTCCTGTCATTTCGCCTGATCATCCTTCTTGTCATTCCGACTGAGCGAAGCGAATGGAGAAATCTATTCTGCCGTCCTGCAGGCCTGATTCAGTTTAACGACAATCATTGAGAACCGGATATATAACGAACTGAATATCAGAGCAGTCCTAAGCAGAGATAGATTAGCGGAAGACTTGTCCTATATTGTAAAAATGCTAGTAATGTGGTTGTTATCAGTTATTTAAGCTTGTTAAACTCTATTAAACTTATTGTTTGTGCCATAGTGTTGTGAACTATACATTTGTCTTGTTTGAAGAGCCGGACATATCACAACACAATATTATGAATACATTATTATTGCTCAAGGCATTTGCACTTGCCGTCATTCTATCCATAGGCAAATGGATAGACATCACTCCAGCTACAGTCTCATTTACTTATGACTCATCCGGCAACCGGACCAGCCGCTACCTATCCAACGCAGGTTCTTCCAACGTATCGCCGTTCAGTCTGAACGAGATGTCGGAATCGGACGAACTTCTTGTCGTCAGCAGTCCTTCCGACGCCGCTGTGACCTCGTCCTCCATGGAACTGATCACGTCATTATGGTCGAACCCATCTACCATGCAGCTCCACAATAAATATAAATTCAGTAATGAGTCATGGTCATGAATGGATATCTTATACTTTTATTCTCGACGTTTCTGTCGCTTTTTCCGGTCCAGGCTTCGGAAACATCCACTAAAAGTGGTGACGTGTTGGATTCTGCGGAAGTCCATCCATTGAGGCATGTACCTCTGAATCTTCCTGCGTGCCGGTCCTTGATTTCTCTGACATACACAGAAGCCAAGGCCTCCCAGCTGGATATTACTGAATCCTCTTTGGATGTAGCCATGCCGTTATCTTCAGTAGGTGACACAGTAGAATATCATGTAGGCTCGATTCCCTATGGTGAAGACGTCACTCCTACTGGAGCCAGAGTGTATACCGTTCCTCTCATGACCAGTCCTTTGTCCAAGTTTCCTCCGACTGTAAGTCTGATGTACAACAGTCAGAGCGGGGATGGTGCTGCAGGCTATGGCTGGCATATCGGCGGGCTGTCTTCGATCATTCTGACCGGGCATAACATATATTATCACGGGAGGACCTCACCAGCTAGTGTCCATGACCCTGATCCTGCATTTTCTCTTGATGGGGTGCCTCTGGTCACCAATGATGACCCGTCGACCTCCGGCACCTATCCTCTGGAGACTGCCAGCGGACATATCCTGGTAAAGGTCAACCGCTCAGCAGGAACTGTGACCCACTTCAATGTCCTTTATCCTGACGGACGGAAGGCTGTCTTCGGCCTGGAATCCAACACCTCTGCCAGGTCTTTCTATCCAGTCACCTGTCTTGAAGACAAGTTCGGTAACTACATAGAATACAGCTATTATTCGACTTATTCAGATTACCGTCTCTCGCGTATAACCTACGGCCATCGTGCCCATACATCCCATCTAGGCACATTGGAATTCGGATATTCCGTGCGTACGGGCAGTCATGTCCGTTACCGTGCCGGCGAGCCTTCCACTCATTCACATCTGCTGAAATCAATACTGTGCAAAAGCCGTGGGGAGACCTTGTGTCTATATTCACTTGATCACGAATACCGGAATGGAGACTTTCTTTTGAGTAGGGTCAGATGTCGTGATGCTTCTGGAGCATACCTCAGACCGCTCGAGTTTACATACGGAAGCCCGGACATAGGCAGTACAGTTCCTGCAGATGACTTCACTCCAAAGGGAAGCCTGTTCATGGGCAGTTATTTCGATACGGATAATACAATCAATTATATCCGAGGCAAGTTTATCGAGGACTCGTTCTCTGACGGTCTGCTCATCTATCCTGCCTTTGAGGTATATGCACCTTTAAACTCCTCCAACACACTATTTGGCAGCATGTATTCACCGGAGCAGGAGGCCATCTGGCTTCCGTCACTGTCGGAGCCTGTCAATAACGCCCATGTCTTCACACTTGGCAGCGGATTCCAGTATCTGAATGCGGCCGATGTGGACAATGACGGCAAGGATGATATCGTGAAGGTAAACCATGCAGGTATCTCGGCTTCGTCAACGACATTGAGAATCACTGTAATGAGTCCTGTGACTTCCGGCAGCAGCAACATACCGTCAAGAACGTTTGATGTGGAGGTTAACGGGACAATCGACATAGACGGCAACCTCAGTCCCATGCAAAGGACCTACAACATCGGCGATTATCTGGGCAACGGATACAAACAGCTTCTTACGACATCTTCGTGCATCAATCCGGTAACCGGAGAAACAATGAGCTCCTGTACCTCCCTGATAGACCTGAATTCCGGAGTAGAACTGTCTGAGGAGCATATTTACCAGCTTTCCATGAACGACAGGGAGCTATGCGTTGACCTTGACGGTGACGGCAGGACAGAACTCTGCCACATCGGAACTGCCGGAATGAAGACATACAACATGGACGGCTCCCGCATGGTTCTGACCGGAACACATACCCTTCCCACAGGATCCCTGCTTGAAAGAGGCTTTCATATAGCAGACTTCAACGGTGACGGATATGCCGACTTCCTGATAGAACCTGCTTCTTCAACGGATTCCTGGACAGCCTGCCTGTATACCGGACATGAATTTCTTTCCAGTCAGCTGCAGCTTTCTGGCAAGGAAGAGTCCGACAGGTTCATGTTCTTCGATCTGAACAAGGACGGACTCAGTGACCTTGTGAGAGAGAATACCGGCAGCCTGTACATATATATCAACGACAGATGCTCCCTGTCTGCCGCTACAGCCGTCACCTCGTCCGTGACCGTAAACCAGGGTACGGCCCTTGTCCAAAACAATCTTCTGGCGTACGGCAGCATGAGCGATTTCGTCACTGTGACCGATGCAAGGATCGGTCTGTATGCATACGGAAGCGACCTTTCTGAGGAGAGACTCCTTACCGGTATGGTCAACAGCCTTGGGAAGGTGTCCGTCAATCAGTATATGGACATGTCGACAGACGATGCTGTATATATCGCCGACACAACTCTCGTATACAACCCGCAGAACGGTTACAAAAAGACGAATTTTCCACTTAAGCTCCTGTATATGTCCCAAAGCTGTGTCAGCCAGTCTGAAATTCTCGACTATACCAGCTACAGCTACTCCGGAGCCTGCACACACAGCATGGGACTAGGCTTCTGCGGATTCGGTAAGATACGAGAGATTCACCTCGGTGGAGGAGCGTCTTCCGAGACTCCGGTGACCTTACGTAAATTCGACCCTCAGAGAATGGGTGTGACTACCCGTATACAATACAGCCATCTCTCATCCCAGAACAGCCCTTACAGATATGTGGAATACACTTATGACAACCACTCGACACTATATGGACGTCTCAATCCGAGGCTGGTCAGAGAAAACAGCCACGACAACCTGTCCACACTCTCATCTGTAACGACATATGCGTATGATTCCTACGGATTCCCAGTAAGTACAAACGAAAGCAGAACCATAGGCGGCAATACGCACTCAGCTACTTCCCGGACGATTACCTACAGCCACAGTACATCACCGGCATCCTATATTCTAGGAAATGTACGTCAGAGCACGACTACGGTCAGTACCTCGGTAGGATCCACATGGACGGAAAGACGGTTTATTACATACGATGACCGCATGATGCCTCTTTCATGTGTCGATTCGGTCGGAATCAACGTCATGAACCTGAAACGCATAGGTGAGTCACGGTGGACTTACGATTCCTACGGAAATATACTCACGGAGATGTCGGCACCGTATGAGGTCACTCAGATGACCGGAAAGACATATGAGTACAGTGTCGACGGCACCTGTCTTACACGAGTGACAGATGCCTTGGGGCTGACAATTACATATTCCGGACATGACAGGTTCGGCAACCCGTCAGCTGCCACAGATTACAGAAGCCGGAGGACGGAATTCGGATATGACGGATGGGGAAACAAAGTCCTCACGAGGCATCCTGACGGAAGCACGGACAGCCTGTCCATGTCATGGGGAGGAACCGGAGTTTATCAGGTGATGAGTCATCCTGCCGGAGAACCGTCCTCTGTAACACATTATGATGCGGCAGGACGGAAGGTCAGGACAGGAAGCCGCAGGTTTGACGGACAGTGGATTTACCAGGACATTGAGTATGACCATTACGGCAATGTATCCAGAGAGTCATTGCCGTTCAGGGGGAATGCGACACCTGGGCTATGGAATACATACGGGTATGACAAATACATGCGTCCGGTAAGCCATACTCTTGCCAGTGGCAACGTCACGACTTGGGAGTACAGCGGAAATTCAACGGTGGAGACCAGAAACGGGATCAGGTCGAAGAAGACCGTGGATACGTTCGGGAACGTAATCAAGGTGGAGGATCCCGGCGGAACGATCAGATATACGCTCAGGGCAGACGGATCTCCGGTCAGCATACAATATGCAGAAGGAGCTACCACCGACTACAAGGTGCTCGTGTCGATGACGTACGACAGATATGTAAGACGGACCAGTATCACAGACGTCTCTGCGGGGGTCAGGACAGACAGCCTGGTATTCAATCCTGATGGATCGTCTGTTTCCTGGCACACCAATCCGAACGGTCAGATAATAACATTTTCAGACAGGTTCGGCAGAGTGACGAGAGTGGAGAGGCCGGGGGAATACAATACGGACTACACCTACGGCTATGGAGGACTGCTCACATCTGAGGTCTCATCGAACGGTACTTCGAAGACATATCAGTATGATAATCACGACAGGCTCTATCAGGTACTGGAGACGGTGCCGGACGGGAAGTGGCTGAGAAAATCGTACTCGTACGGTAACGGAGGGAATGTGGCATCCATCACATATCACAACCCCTCTGGAATGATCGCCACAGAAGAATTTTCATATGCCTATGGGACAAACCATCTGATAAGCATACAGGGAACACCCGTCAGGAGAATCGATTCCGAGAACTCCTTCGGAATGCCGATTCAGGTCACTACCGGCAGCGTCATCAGAACCTACTCATATTCTCAGTACGGGCTCCCGACGAGAAGGACTATGGGACAGATCATGGACTGGTCATACTCATTCGACACTGCCAAAGGTAATCTCACGGCAAGGACGGACAACTGCAGGAACATCACGGAGAACTTCACCTATGACGGACTGAACAGACTGAAAGGGATGGACGACAGGAGGATTACCTATTCTGCCAACGGAAACATCACAATGATTGATGACGTCGGCAGTTTCAAGTACCGGAACAAGGCGGTCAGTCCATATCAGGTGACAGACCTCGAACTCGACGGGGATGCTATGCCTTCACGACTGCAGGAGGCACAGTACACCTGCTATAACCGTCCGTCCATCATTGAGGAAGGAGGAAGAAGTGCCGCCTTCACGTACAACGGGGATGGTGACAGGGTCAAGATGAATGTCTCCGATGGAGCGACATCCGTTCTGACAAGATATTATATAGGCAATCAGTATGAGATGGATGTGACACCAACCGGAACTACCGAAAGACTTTACCTCGGAGGTGATGCGTATTCTGCTCCGATGGTCTACATCAAGGAAGGATCAGAAAACTGGACCCTTTATAATATAGGCAGAGACTATCTCGGAAATATTACTCATATTGCCACATCAGATGGTACTCTTGTTGAAGAGAATAGTTATGACCCTTGGGGCAGATTGAGAAATCCTGAAACAAAGGAGATCTATTCTCTTGGAACAGAACCGGAACTGATGCTCGGCCGAGGTTATACTGGTCACGAACACCTCACTTGGTTCGGCCTCATCAATATGAATGCACGTCTGTATGATCCTGTCCTCGGCCGCTTCCTCTCTCCGGATCCGTTCATCCAGATGCCGGATTTTACTCAAAATTTCAATAGATATTCATATTGTTTGAATAATCCGCTTGTTTATGTGGATAAAAATGGAGAGTTAGTATTTACAACGGCTATAATTGTTGGAATCTGTGTAAGTGCGGCTATTGGGGTAGGGATTGGTATATATGAGGGATATAAAATAGCAGAAAAGAAAGGATTAGAAGGATCTGCCAAGACGTGGACGATAATTGGTGGAGGACTCATTGGTGGTGTAGCAGGTGGAGCATCAGCATTAGTCGGGGCATATGTTGGAGCCGGTATGGTGGCGGCTGAAATAGGAGGATTTTATGCAGGTGCAGCTACTGGTGGTGCAGCAGGGGCAACTGCAGGACTGATAAATGGATTTGGATTGAGTACTTTAGAAACAGGAGATCCATTATATGGTGCCTATAAAGGATTAGATCAAGGAGTAAGAGGGTTTTATGCAGGAGCTATTACTGGTGGTCTGCTTCAGGGGGCGTCGTCTATACTTCAAGGTAAAAGATTCTTGGATGGTAGTACACCCACGCCTAATACTATAGAAGGTAGCCTCACCCCTTACGAAAAAGGTCAACAGGGTGTTGAGATGGCTATAAAGCAAGTTACAGCAGAAGGAGGTGTTTGTAGGGGAAAAGAAGTAACAGTTAGAGTTAATGACACTAAAGTGCGTTTTGACTTTATTGCTGATGTGGACGGACAAATGACTTTTTTTGAGGTAAAAAATGGGCCCCACGCTGGTTTTACTCCAAATCAAAAAATAGTATATCCAGATATGTTACTTAATAAACCAATGGTTTATCCAGTAGGAAGAAATGCACATAATATATTTGTTAGTCCTACAAATAATTATAATTTTGTTATCATTAAATTTAATTTTTAAATGATATGGGAAAACAAGTTAATGCTCTCTTGAAAGAAATGTGCAGTAGTATTGGTTATATTAAGAAAGGAGAATTGTTTATAAAAGAAATTAATTCGGATACATATTCGACTGTACATTTCAATCTTGCTTCATACCAAATAAAAGGTCATGTGCTTGTCGCTCCAATGATAGGATTGCATTATGAACGCGTTGAGCAATTGTTAAAGGATATCTCGAACTATAGCTGGCTTAAAAGGTACAATAATACTATATATGAACATATCGGCTATATTATGCCAAATGATGCTTATGTTGAATGGGACTTCCTTGAATACGAAACTAATCCAGAAAACACCATAAATAGCTTTAAGAATGCAATACAACAGTTTGCAAGAGCTTATTATGAAAGGTTCCCGAATTACGAAAGCATTATATCATATATATTAGAAAACAGATCATGGAATCCAATTAATTATCATTGTTATGCAAGGCTACCAATTTTGTATTATTTAGTAGGTCAAAAGCAGGCTGGTGTTGATTTTATCAACAAAGCCTTAATGAATTATAGCGAGGCTAATACGCTATATACTGATGAATATATATCTAATTATATAAAATTACCTTAAAGATTTTTAGCATAATCGTATATAAATACATTATTTAAGTTTCGCAAGTGCTAAAATGATGTAATAAAAAAGGCTAAAGTGTTTGATAATTCGGTGATTATCACTATATTAAAGTCGCCAAACAAAAACATAGAACCCTTTAGCCATGAACAAAAATAGACATATTATCG
>JAGAKH010000094.1 GCA_017625725.1 Bacteroidales bacterium
GACGAGTTCATAGCAGAGGTCGAATGGAAACTTAATAACAGACCCCGCAAATCGCTCGGTTATCTGACTCCGTTGGAATATTGTAGAAAAATGTTTAACTTTGACTTTCGCCAGTGTTGCACTGGCAGTTAAAATTCAGCTTAAATAAAGTGGACAAAACAAAAAAAACAGACTGACCTCAAAGTCGTTGAAGATTGGTCGAAGTGCCAACACACGACTTTGAGGTCAGTCTATCAGATATGATGGTAATTATACCAGTCCGGAGAATCCCATGAATGCCATAGCAAGAAGGCTGGCTGTGACAAGGGCGATTGGGATACCCTTGAATGCCTTCGGAATGTCATTCAAGGCAAGCTGTTCGCGGATTCCCGCAAAGAGGACCATTGCAAGTCCGAATCCTAGAGAGGTGGAGAATGCGTACCATGTAGCCTGTCCGAGATTGAAATCCTTGGTAACTACGGTGAGGGCGACTCCTAGCACTGCACAGTTGGTTGTGATGAGCGGAAGGAAGATACCCAATGCCGAATAAAGAGAGGGGCTGATCTTCTTGAGAACAATCTCAACCATCTGCACAAGGGCTGCAATCACAAGGATAAATGATATTGTCTGCAGGAACTCAAGTCCGAAAGCCGCAAGGAGCATGTTCAGGAGATATGTCACCACTGTCGCGAGTGTGATTACAAAACATACCGCCATTGACATACCCGCAGCCGTACTGAGTTTGTTGGATACTCCCAGGAAAGGACAGACACCCAAGAACTGCGACAGCAGGATATTGTTTACGAATATCGCTGATATGAACATTATTGCAAATTCTGCCATAATAACTTCTTGATTAATCAGTTACACTTAACTAAGCCTTCTTGGAGGTGATTTTTCTGAAGATCACTATAAGATATGCCAAAGCAAGGAAGGCTCCTGGTGCCAGAACGAAAGCAAGGATACCGTCACCTTCGATGAACTTGAAGCCGAAGGCAGAGCCGCTTCCGAGAATCTCTCTCACGAGACCGAGGATAGTAAGGGACATTGTGAATCCCAGACCTATTCCAAGACCGTCACAAGCAGAATCAATCACCGTATTCTTGTTAGCAAAGGCCTCTGCACGTCCAAGTACGATACAGTTCACCACAATGAGTGGAATGAACAGACCGAGAGTCTCGTAGATATCCGGCACGTAAGCCTGCATAATGAACTGAAGAAGGGTCACAAAAGTCGCGATAACGACAATATATGACGGAATTCTCACCTTGTCCGGAATATATGGAGCAATCAGCGAGATGGCCATGTTCGAAAGGACAAGGACAAAGAGTGTCGCAAGTCCCATGCTCATTCCGTTGATGGCAGATGTCGTGGTGGCCAAAGTCGGACACATTCCAAGAAGAAGTACAAAAGTAGGGTTCTCCTTTACAAGGCCTTTAGTTATAAGTTGCAATTTTCCCATAGCCTATTCCTCCACATTATTATTTTCTGTTGCTTCCCAGTTTTCTGTTGCTCCAGACGCCGCATCGATCAGCATAGGAGTGCCTGCAATGGCAGCATGGACCTTGAAGGCAAGAACAAGTGCATTTGCATAGGCACGTGAAGTGATGGTAGACGCTGTGATGGCATCGACATCACCACCGTCTTTTCTGACTGCAAGCTTCTTCTCATTAGGATTGAATCCCTTGAACTGGTCTGAGAACGAAGGCTCCACACACTTGGCACCAAGACCTGGAGTCTCAGACTGCGAAAGAACCTTTGTGTTGCAGATGTTACCGTTTCTGTCAATACCGACCTTTATGACTATAGGGCCGCCGAAACCGAGTGCACTGACATTTATCGAGCAACCGGTAACCTCTCCCTTTTCGTCGTAGCCGAGATTATATGCATAGGTCTGACCATCCATTTCAATAGTCCTTTCCTCCTCTACAGATGCTGTATTTTCAGGCAGGACCTCCATGATGGCAGCCTGGTTCTTTGCAGCAGAAGCAGCCGCAATCGGCTCAGCAGTAAGGGCATATACGCCAGCCAGAAGTGCCGAGCACACAAGACATATCGCCAGAAGGCAGACAGTCATATTCTTGAATGTTGATTCAACAGCCATATCTTACCTCCCGTATTTCTTAGTATGGCACCACTTGTTGATCAGAGGGACCACAGAGTTCATGATAAGTATTGCGAATGACACACCTTCAGGATATGCTCCGAAATAACGGATAAGCATGGTGATGACACCTATTCCGACTCCGAATATCACGCCTCCGAGATTGCTCATAGGAGATGTCACATAATCAGTAGCCATGAAGATGGCACCGAGAAGAAGACCTCCTGAGAGGATGTTGAATACAGGGTCAGTATATTCGGCAGGGTTGATTGCCCAGAAGATTCCTGAGAACACTGCTACAGTCGCGATTATAGAGCATGTGATGTAAGGTCTGATGACTTTACGGGCAAGGAGGTATGCGAAGCCGAGAAGAAGAGCGATTGCAGAAAGCTCACCGGCAGAACCTCCTATGTTGCAGAAGAGCATGTCGCTATAATCCATTCCGGCAACGGCCTCAGCACCAGCACCTTTTGCTATTCCAAGAGGAGTAGCACCAGTAAAGGCATCAGCGATGGACTGACCGATGAATCCCTGAGGCTTGGCCCAGTCTGTCATGTAGGTAGGGAATGAAATAAGGAGGAACACACGTCCGGCGATTGCTGGATTGAAGATGTTCTGACCTATTCCGCCGAAGGTCATCTTAGCGACTCCGATTGCTACGACTGCACCGATAAATACCACCCACCACGGTGTTGATGCAGGAAGATTGAGTGCAAGAAGGATACCTGTCACCACAGCAGACATATCGCCTATCGTGCAGGACTTCTTGAGCATATATTTAGTTATGAGATACTCCAGCAGTACGCATGAAGCAACGCTCACTCCCAGAATCAGAAGTTCGGACCAGCCATAGAAAAGGACAGATACGATCACTGCCGGAAGGAGAGCAATCACCACGTCACGCATAAGACTCTTTGTAGAAGTCCTGGTATGCAGATGCGGTGACGGTGAAACCAATATTTTTTCCATTTCTTAGAGTTGTTTATTCGTGTTATTTCTTAGCTGCACGTCCTCTGATTATTCTGATCACATCACCCTTTGCAATTCGGATGATGTCAAGAAGAGGAATATTTGCAGGACAACTGTAAAGACAGCATCCACATTCGATACAATCCTGGATTGCATTTTCTTCGAGCTCATCCATCATGGAGTTGCGTGCATATTTCTGAAGAAGGAAAGGCTCAAGACCCATAGGGCAGGCCTCTGCACATTTGCCGCAACGGATACATGCTGTTTCTGCATTACGGACTGTCTGCTCTGCTGTCAGATAAAGAAGGGATGATGAGCCCTTTACCGTAGTCGCATCAAGATTTGCGATAGCCTTACCCATCATCGGACCTCCGCTGATGACCTTTACAGCTGACTCAGGAATACCACCGGCATGCTCTGCAATGTACGAAAGCGGCATTCCGATACGGAACTGGTAGTTGTGCTGGTTCTCCATAGGAAGACAATCTCCTGTCACTGTAAGGACATTGGTAACAAGAGGCTTATTCTTCTGAACAGCTTCATATACAGCCAGAGAAGTAGCGACATTCTGTACCACAGCACCGACATCTATAGGAAGTCCCATAGACTTTACCTGACGTTTCATCACTGCATCAATAAGCTGCTTCTCACCACCCTGAGGGTATTTCTTCTTGAGAGTCATCACAGAAATACCTGAATATGCCTTTCCAGCTGACTGAAGTTCCGAAACAGCTGCCGTCATGGCCTTGATAGCCTCAGGCTTGTTTTCCTCGATTCCGATCACAGCAGGACAATTTCCAAGAACCTGCTTCATGATTGCAGCTCCGACAACTATTTCCTTGCTTCTTTCGAGCATTATCCTGTAATCGGAAGTAAGATATGGTTCACACTCGGCACCATTGAGGATGAGGCAGTCCGCCTTCTTGCCAGGAGGAGGGCAAAGCTTTACATGTGTAGGGAAGGTGGCACCACCGAGTCCGACTACACCATTAAGCTTGATCTTTTCAAGTATTTCCTTGTTATCTTCCGGAATTGCTGTGACAAGGGTGTCAGAAAGGTCGATGCCCTCTGCCCACTCATCACCTTCCACATCGATTTCAATATGAGTCATGTTGTTCCCAGCGATATCCTTGCGTGGACCTACAGACTTCACTGTTCCTGACACTGAAGAATGAACATATGCAGAAATGAAACCTGCCGGCTCAGCTATTACTTGGCCAGCCTTCACTACATCACCGGCTTTTACAACAGGAGTTGCAGGAGCACCAAGGTGCTGAGCAACAGATATGAAAACCTTGGATGGAAGGGGAAGGATCTCTATCTTGCAATCTTTAGAGATCTTGCTGTCATTTGGGTGAATACCACCGATTGAAAATGTCTTCATCATAGTTCTACTCCTCCTTCTTGATTGGTTCGACAGATTTCTCGACTCGGCCTTCGGCCTCGCTAGAAACTACAGGGGCAGGATTCTGTGCCGCAACAGGAGCGGGAGCTGCCGGCTTCGGTTTGAGGACAGGGAAGTTCACAGCATGGATTGCACCTGTAGGACACTCTGCAACGCACTTCTTGCAAAGCTTGCACTTTGAGAAATCAATGTACGCAAGGTTATTTTCAATGGTGATGGCTTCAAATGCACAGACCTTTGCACATTTGCCGCATCCGATGCATGCTGCCTTGCATGCCTTGCGGGCTACTGCACCCTTGTCTTTGTTTACGCAAGACACGAATACACGCATGTTCTTGCGTCCTTTGTTGCGAAGTTCGATGATTGCCTTAGGACAAGCCTTGACACATGCTCCACAGGCAGTACATTTCTCCTCATCCACTACCGGAAGACCGGTCTGAGGATCCATGGAGATAGCTCCGAACTGACAGGCTGCTACGCAGTCTCCACATCCGAGACATCCGAAAGAACAGCCGGTGTCACCACTGTAAAGGGCAGCCTTGACGCGGCATGACTGATGACCACCGTACTCATTGGTCTTCGGGCGGTTTTCACAAGTTCCGTTGCAACGTACCACAGCCACCATAGGGTCTTTGGCGGCTACTTCTCGACCAAGAGTTGCAGCGACCTTCTGCATAACGTCATTTCCTCCGACCGGACAGAAGCATTTGTCCATGTCTTCAGACTCAACGCAGAACTGTGCAAACGCACGGCAGCCAGCCTGACCGCAGCCTCCGCAGTTTGCTCCTGGCAATACACTCTCCACCTGGTCGATTCTCGGATCTTCCTCTACCTTGAACTTTTCAGCCACAAGATAAAGCACTATCGCGAGCACCGTTCCAAGAATGGTAATGATTGCAATAGTCCAGATAATTGTTGTTGTCATTATAGCTATAATTAATTAGTTGTTGTCGTTATTTGATATAAAACACGAACTCGCTCCTGAGACGTTCCCTCAAGAGCCATATGATAAAATAGTACAAGGCTACTCCTGAAATAGAGATCAAGCCCGTCATAACCTCATTATCAGTAACAGCCGACAAAGATAATATTAAAATCATTAAAACCGCTAAAGGAATGACATAAGATATCCAGACTGCTTTCAATCCCATGGTCATTTTCGAACACACCTGGACTTCTTCCCCAACTTCACGCTTCACATAAGGATCAGTAGGTACCATAATATACTTTTCCTTCTCCTCAGACATGCCGCAAAGTCCCTTGGCATGACACTCGGAACATGCTGAGGAAACGATTATCTCAACTGTCGTGAAATCCTTGTCGATTTCTGTTATCCTGCCCTTGTGGGCAATCTCATTTTTTCTTGCCATAATTTAATTCCTTTTATCTTCTACCAATGCAGTAAAGGGGTGTTTTGTTCCTTCCACATCCAGCAAACGTCCGGTCGCCAGGCCGACCAGAAGCGGTGCCTCAAAGTAGACCGGAAGCCTGTTCTCATCATCCGACACCCATATCATCATATCCTCGTCGCCTTTAAACACTTCTCCTTCGAGGAGTTTTGCTCCGAACCTGATTGTCTTCACAGTACCAAGCCCCTTTACCTTTATAGTTTCTCTTCCATAAAGAATGAAATAGACGTTAAAGATGTCATCATCAATTGCAAAAGTCATTGGATATTTCTTTCCCGGTTCGATGATATCGAAATTCATGTTCCGGGCGTAGAAGAAGAGCGAAGGCAGGTCGAAAGTACATGGAGTCAAAGGCAGGTCAATATTACGTTGACCGCTGCTCGTAGAATAGACATCCGCAACAATATGCGGTTCTGGAAGAGTCCAGTCGTAAATATATGTATTCCGGGCCTTGTAACTGCCTTCCTGCGTGTCGCGGGTGAATTTCAGAGGACGCATGCCGTCATATGTAAACCATGACTTGAAGTCTTCCCTGACCTTGAAGAAAAAGTCAAAGAAGCGTTTGGTGTATCCGTATGCCGAGCACCTGAATGCCTCTACCCCGTTATAACACAGAGTATCCAGCCTGACTGTAGCATAGCCGACATCCGTATTGACAGCACCCCATTTATACTGAACGGCGAAGTGCATCGATTCACCATCCTGAAAAGCCAGTTCATCACCGGCAACCGACCTTACCGGGATGCAGGATGTCCCTTTTAAATCAGAACTCTCCTGTGCATGAGCCGACCTCGCCGACATACATGTACACAGGAGAATTATAAATATCCTGACCGGAAACTTCATCAGAATCTTATGTTAAAATTCTGTATTCATACCAAAATCGCCTGCAGATGCAGGATCCGGCCCAAAAGGCGGAATGTCATCATTCATAGCTGAGGCATAAGACATCGCATTTGCCTGATTGACAAGACTTTCCTGTTCATCAACAAAACGGACTTCATCTGCACGGAACCTCATGTCGATATCAGCAATCGCACCATTTCTGTGTTTAGCTATTATGACCTGAGTTCTTCCGATATCATCCGGATTATCAGAAAGTCCCTGATAGTCATATCTATGAATGAAAAGTACCATATCTGCATCCTGCTCGATGGATCCCGATTCCCTGAGGTCACTGAGCTGAGGCCTTCGATTACTTCCTTGTCTGTTTTCAGACTGACGTGAAAGCTGTGACAGAGCAATGATCGGGACATTCATCTCCTTAGCTGTAGCCTTCAAGGTACGGGAGATGGCTGCCACCTCCTGCTCACGCATTCCTCTCAATTCGGAAGGTCCCTGCATCAGCTGAAGATAGTCGACTACTATAAGTCTTACCCCTTTCTGCTTGACCAGCTTCTTCACCTTGGAACGGAACTCCATCACAGGGAGAGACGGAGTGTCATCAATATACAATGGTGCCTTGGCAAGCCTCTTCAACTGCTCCTCAAGCTGCACCCATTCATGTGGTTCGAGCTTGACTCCTCCCTTGATCTTATCTGCACTCATCCTTGTTTCCGACACCATCATTCGTTTTGCAAGCTGGATAGCCGGCATTTCAAGAGAGAAAAATGCCACGGGCATATTGAAATCCACTGCGGCATTACGAGCTACATTCAGCACGAATGCCGTCTTACCCACAGATGGGCGGGCAGCCAGAATGATAAGGTCTGACGACTGCCATCCCAATGTGATCTTGTCAAGAGAAGGAAAACCTGAAGGGACTCCGCTGAGTCCTGACGTATCCTGCAGCTTCTGGATATCGGCCATAGCATCGTTGATGACCTTGCCGATCTCCTGGACATCCTTCTTCACATTATTCTGAATAGCTGCAAAAACCTTGGTCTGAGCCGAATCTATAAGTTCATCTACATTGACTGACTCATCATATGAAGACTTGAGGATTTCATATGATGCAGTAATGAGTTCCCTCTGTATGCATTTCTGCTTCAGGATCCTTATATAATAATCGATATGTGCCGCAGCACCTATCTTCTGAGAGAGCTGAGCCAGGGCAACGGCCCCTCCTACAGCTTCCAGATTTCCATTGGTCTTGAGTTTCTGGGAAACCGACAGCAAGTCAAGCGGAACATGCTCGTTGGAAAGCGAACGCATAGCATCAAATATCATCCGATGCTTCTCACTATAGAAACAATTAGACGTAAGCTCGTCCATTGCCTCGTCTATACAGTTCGGTTCAATCAGCAGTGCTCCAAGGACAGCCTCTTCGACATCAAGAGCTTGAGGCGGTCTATTCCCCACCTCAAGCCCAAGTGTATCAAGATTCACAGATGTGTCCTTTTTTCTGACTGATCTTCTTTTAATTTCCTCAGCCATGCAAGATAGCGTTATCTTATTCGAAATCCGGATTTACAAGTATTCGTCCGCAATACTCGCAGATTATCATCTTTCTGTTCGATGCGATGTCAACAAGTCTCTGAGGAGCGATTGTGTTGAAGCAACCTCCACAAGAGTCTCCATTGAATACAGAAACAACTGCGAGATGATTGTTGCAGCTCTGTCTGATGCGGTCGTATGCACTCATTGTCCTGGCATCGATCTTCTCAGCACATGCATCCCTGTTGACACGGAGCTTTTCCTCCTCCTTGGAAGTCGACTCAACGATTGTAGCAAGTTCCTCTTTCTTTGCCTTCAGGTCGTCATTTCTCACTGCAAGCTTCTCCTTTACGACCTCCAGGTCTGTCTTCTTGCCAAGAATACGCTCTTTGGTCTCAAGTATATGTTTTTCGGCAATCTGTCTGAGAAGGTCCTGATTTTCAATCTCCTTGTTCAGCGAATCATACTCACGGCTGTTAGCCACATTCTCAAGCTGAGACTTGTATTTCTCGATCTGAGCATCACACTCAGTGATGCTGATCTTGTTCTCGGTCACGAACTTTCCGTACTCATCAATAAGTTCAGAGATACGTGCTGCCTTTGCCTTCAGATCTGCGATTTCATTTTCAAGATTCTCTACCTCCATCGGAAGCTCGCCCCTGAGCTGAAGAATCTTATCTATCGCTGTATCAGCCTGCTGAAGAGCATAAAGCGTCTTGAGTTTTTCTCCAACGCTGAGATCAGAGTCTGCAAAATTCTTCTGAATTGACACGAAGGTTTCTCTCTGGTCAATCGGCGTTTCGATTTTCTTTGTCTTTTTAGCCATATCGCTTAAAAACTGTTATGTGTTTCTAATAATAAAATATCGGATTACTATGAATATTCTGCGTAATGCGAACTGCAAAGGTAGGAAAATTTTTCCTTAACAATGAAAATAAAATGTCAACTATCTCTATTTCACTTTCATAATGACCTATATCCATAATCATGAAGCCTTCTTCTGTAAAGAAATGATGATATGAAATATCACCGCTGAGATAGAGTTGGGCACCTGATTTTCTCGCCGCTTCAATCAAGGAACTTCCGGAACCGCCGCACATTGCCACCCTTGAAATCTTTCCCTCAACCGGCTTGGACGCCCTCAGATTCCTGAGACTGAATTTCTCCTTGACCAATCTTACTGCTTCTTCAGCAGAAACTGGCTCAGGAAAGTCACCTACCGCACCCAGACCGAAGCCATCGCCTTCATCCTCAAGCACCGAAACATTCACCAGACCCAACCTCGCCGCCATGGCGCCACTGACTCCTGCCATCACCTTATCTGCACTGGTATGAGCAGCATAAACTGAAATACCTGCCTGTATTGCCTTCATTACAGCCTTTCCGACAAGATTATCCGGACTTATCTTCTTCAGACCGGAAAAGATCAGAGGATGATGGGTAACTATCATATCGGCACCACAGGCAACGGCCTCGTCAACAAGTTCAGGAGTGCAGTCAAGCCCTAAAAGAATGGATTTGACCGGAGAATCCGGCGAGCCTATACAAAGGCCTGTATTATCCCATTTTTCCTGAAGCGATGCCGGGGCGAACTCTTCGATCGCCGCAATGACATCCTTTACCTTATATATATGTTCAGTGTTCATTACAGACCTGTTTAAAGTTCCTCTCTGATTTCAGCCAGCTGCTGGCGTATTGCCTTGAGTGATTCCAGCACTCTTGCCTTGCTTATGACTTCCTTCCTGTCTCCTTTCAGTCTTTTAGCCGCCCCCTCCAGAGTCAGTCCCTCAGTCTTTACAAGAAGATGGATATGCTTGAATGTCTCGACATCATCCTTTGTAAAGAGCCTGTTACCCTTGGCATTTCTCTGGGGACGGATGAACTTAGGAAACTCATTCGCCCAAAAACGTACAAGTGAGGTGCTTTCCCCTAAAATCTGAGCGACTTCACCAACTGTATACAAGTATTTTTCCATATATTCTTTACACGGTTTTACCAAGCATCAATCCATCGACTGTCCTGTGGCTGAAGACATTACAAGCATATTGACATATTCATCCGGCGATACAGAGGCAAACAGATGATTCACCGGATCAAGTGCCACCGTATCCTTCCATACTTCATAATGAAGATGTGGTGCGAACGAATTGCCTGAGACTCCGACATAACCAAGCCGGGTCCCTCTCTTGACCTTTCGTCCCTTCACGGCCTCCACATCAGCCAGGTGTGCATATTTAGTCACATATCCGTTACCATGATCAATGACGACCTGATTGCCAAGTCCCTTTCTTGAACGTATCACTTCCTTCACTGTTCCTTCGGAAGCAGCATACACAGGTTCGCCGGAATGTGCGATGAGGTCAAGACCGTTATGGTACATCTCCACCTTATAGAATGGATTGATCTTGCTTCCCGTTGAAGCGCCTGTCTGAGCCACAGAAAAATCTTCAAGCGGATTATGCATCGGAGGCATTTCATATCCTTCCGAAGAAAGCAGAGCGGCAATCTTTCTGAAATTATCTTCCACAGAGGCAGCCTTCCCTTCCATCCTGTCTATCTTTGATTCGGAATAAAGAACTATATCCATATCAGGGATAGAATCAAGCCCATGCAGGAAATCAACGGAATAAATAGGATCGATACCGGGAGATGAAGTGTGGAATATCTCTTCATAAATCCGGTCATCCTTAACCACAAGTCCCTGTATCACATCCGACACCATCCTTTCCTTCTCCATCATCTGCGGAAGCTCGGTAGAATACATACGGTTCTCATATTTGAGACGACGTTCTGTCTCAGTACTGAAGAACAGGGCGAACACCAAATAGTACAGAATTGCCAGGGAAGCAGTTACGATCAAGAACATCAGTATCTTGCGGATAACCGCCCACACCGACGTCTTAGCCTTCTTCAATCTATAGTTCTTGTCTACTATGTACTGGCTGCTCATGAGCGTCCTTTAAGTTTTCTGCGATGAGACGGATGTAGCGTTATCTTTTCCGAAGCCTCTTCCGAGTTGCGTACCATGGTAGCATACTCTTCAGGAGTGATTGTAAGGTCAAAGTAGTTCGATGGATTGACATGTGTGTCCTTATACAGCACTTCATAATGCAGATGAGGACCTGATGACCTTCCTGAGTTTCCCGATTCTCCGAGACACTCTCCCCTCTTGAGCTTCATTCCCTCAACGACACTGATCGACTTCATGTGAGCATATCTGGTCTTATAACCAAAACCATGGTCTATAACTATCTGATTTCCATAACCAAAGAAATCAAACCTCACGCTTTCAACCACACCGTCACCGGTCGCGTAGACAGGGTTGCCAGGCTTCAAGGCAAAATCCACTCCTGTATGTCTCTTGGTGCGGCCGGTAAAAGGATCGCTTCTGTAGCCGAAACTGCTGGAAAGACGATATATCGTCGGATCCGGATTGACAGGAGGAATTGCAGGTATGCAGGATGCCATATCTCCGGCACGTTTCGAAAGCTGGGCAACCTCCTCGAACGACCTGCTCTGGACATATGTCTTTTTCGTCAAGGCATCAAGACGGATCACTGTATTCTTAAGAAGTCCATCTGCGTCATACTGATCCAGATGAGAGTATCTGTTCACTCCTCCGAAGCCTGCATTCCTGACCTCTTCCGGTATCTCATGCATACCGAAGATCGAACGGTAGATATCATCATCCCTCTGCTGCAACGAAGTGAGTATCCTGTCATATTCATCCAGCTGACGGTTCAGCACCTCCACCTTGGAACACCATTCAGCATTGGCTTTTTTGAGAAGTACGGTCTTCGGCAGTTCCCATCCGAGGACATACGAATATATCCAGGCATAAAAAACCGACATACCCAGACTTACGACAAAGAATACCGCAGTCCTGAAGAAGCGATGTCTCTTTGAACGCTTCCTGACTTCATAAGAAAGCGTCCTTGGATTGAATATATATCTGATACTTTTTGACATAACATGCAAAGATATGCAAAATCCTCCATACTTCTTATAAAAAAGAACCAAAACATATAAAAATCATATTGAAGATACCTTTTTGCAACCTCATGAAGAAAGCTAGTAGGTCCGAACGATTGTCATTACAGAAAAATTGTGTATTTTTGCAAGTTATTAATCTGGATTTAAAAGTAACAACATATGACATCAAAAGAAATCAGAAAAGCCTTCCTTGACTTCTTCGCTTCAAAGGGGCATCAGATTGTGCCTTCGGCACCAATGGTCGTAAAGAACGACCCTACCCTCATGTTCACAAATGCTGGAATGAACCAGTTCAAAGACTGGTTCCTGGGAAACAGTCCGGCAAAATGGAGAAGGGTTGCAGACAGCCAGAAGTGCCTGCGTGTCAGCGGAAAGCACAATGACCTTGAAGAAGTGGGACGCGACACCTATCACCACACCATGTTCGAGATGCTCGGAAACTGGAGTTTCGGAGATTATTTCAAGAACGAAGCGATAGACTGGGCTTGGGAGCTTCTTACTGATGTCTATAAGCTTGACAAGGACAGACTTTACGCAACAGTATTCGAAGGTTCAGAGGCAGATGGCACTCAGCTTGACATCGAGGCTATGGAAGCATGGAAGAGACATCTTCCCGAAGACAGGATTCTGCTCGGAAACAAGAAGGACAACTTTTGGGAAATGGGCGATACCGGTCCATGCGGCCCATGTTCGGAAATCCACATCGACCTCAGAAGCGACGAGGAAAGAGCTGCTGTTCCAGGTGCATCTCTAGTAAACAAGGATCACCACCTCGTGATCGAGATCTGGAATAATGTATTCATGCAGTACAACAGAAAATCCAATGGCGAGCTTGAGCTTCTTCCAAACAAGAATGTTGACACAGGAATGGGATTCGAGCGCCTCTGCATGGCACTTCAGGGCAAGCAGTCAAATTACGACACTGACGTGTTCACAGGCATGATCGCAAAGATCGAAGAATTGTCAGGACACAGCTATGGAAAGACCGCCGAGGAGGATATTGCAATGCGTGTGATCGCAGACCACATCCGCGCCATCAGTTTCTCCATTGCTGACGGCCAGCTCCCATCCAACGTTAAAGCCGGCTACGTTATACGCCGTATCCTCAGAAGAGCAGTCCGCTATGGATACACATTCCTTGGATTCAACGAGCCATTCCTCTGCCGCCTCGTGCAGCAGCTCGTTGACGACATGGGCGAGTTCTACCCTGAGATAGTAAAACAGCAGACCCTGATCGAGCGTGTGATCAAGGAAGAAGAAATGGCTTTCCTCCGCACCCTAGACAGAGGAATCCGCCTGATGGACAACATCATGGCAAAGTCTGCCGACACTAAGCTCATTTCCGGAGAGGACGCATTCACTCTTTATGACACCTTCGGATTCCCTATCGACCTTTCTGAACTCATTGCCTCAGAAAAGGGATACAGGATTGACCTGGAAGGCTTCCAGAGAGAGCTTCAGAAGCAGAAGGACAGGGCACGCAACGCCACTGCCATCGAGTCTGGAGACTGGGTGGAATTCGCACACTGCGAAAACATCGAGTTCCTCGGCTACGACTATACTGAGCTCGAGAATGTACAGCTCACACGCCACCGCACTGTAAAGGCAAAGAACAAGACAATGTATCAGCTCGTGTTCGAACGTACTCCTTTCTATGCTGAAATGGGAGGTCAGGTCGGAGATACCGGATACATCGTTTCTGAAAGCGGAGAAAAGATCCAGATCATCAATACAATCAAGGAGAACAACCTTACCATCCATGTAGCGGAAAGGATTCCTGCCGACTGCAGTGAAAGTTTCAGCCTGCATGTGGACACAGAGAGAAGACGCCAGATCGAGAACAACCATACTGCTACACATCTCCTTCATCAGGCTCTCAGGGAAATCCTTGGAACGCATGTCGAGCAGAAGGGTTCTTATGTATGCGACAAGTATTTCCGTTTCGACTTCTCACACTTCGAAAAACTTACAGATGAACAGATTGACCTCGTCGAGAACCGCGTAAACGCTCTCATCAGAGCCAACAATCCGCTTGACGAGAACCGTACAGCGACAATGGAGGAAGCTCAGGAAATGGGTGCCATGGCTCTCTTCGGAGAAAAGTACGGAGACAAGGTACGTGTGGTGAAGTTCGGAGATTCATGCGAGCTCTGCGGAGGTACGCATGCTGCAGCAACAGGACAGATCGGATTCTTCAAGATCGTTTCCGAGTCTGCAATCGCAGCCGGAGTACGCCGTATCGAAGCAGTGACCGGAGTTCACGCCGAGACTCTTGTTGACGGAATGGAGACAACCATCCACATAGCAAAGGCATTCTTCAACAACGTCCCTGACCTTGCAGGTGCAATCCGCAAGATGATAGAGGAAAATGAGGCATACAAGAAGCAGATGGAAGAGATTGTCAAGGAGAAGACCATCACGCTGAAGAACAGCCTCATAGGAATGGCTAAGGAGATCAACGGAGTCAACGTGGTTACTATTGACTACAGCATCGACCCGGTAATGTTCAAGAATGCAGCATTCATGCTTCAGAAGGAGGCACAGAACCTCGCCATAATCGGTGCTTTTGAGGCAGGCGGCAAGCCGCAGCTCCTTCTGATGTACTCCGAAGACCTTGTAAAGGCAGGACATAATGCAGGTGCTGACATCCGCGAGGCATCTAAACTGATCCTCGGAGGAGGTGGCGGACAGCCAGGCCTCGCCACTGCAGGAGGAAAATCTGTTGAAGGACTTTCCGCTGCTGCAGAAAAGTTGATTGAAGCTGCTACCCGCTAAGATTAAATATCCATCAGAATGAAGAAGTTAGACCAGTTCATATTAAAGTCATTCATAGGACCGTTCTTTGCGATCCTTCTGGTAGTCGTATTCATTCTGATGATGCAGTTCCTGTGGCTCTATATCGATGAACTTGTCGGTAAGGGTCTCAGTTTCAAGGTTATCCTTGAGTTTTTGGCATGGGGAAGTGCGACTCTGCTTCCTCTTTCCCTGCCGTTGGCAACCCTCCTTTCGTCAATGATGACCCTCGGTACTTTGGGAGAGAATAATGAACTCCTTGCAATCAAGGCTGCCGGTATTTCCCTGCAACGCGTCCTCATCCCGCTTGGTATAGCATGCGGAGTCATCAGTATAGGAGCTTTCTTCATTTCGAACGACCTGATTCCTGTTGCATATAATAAGATATACACTCTCAGGGACGATATCGGAAAGACCAAGGAGGAAATCAAGATTCCTACCGGTACCTTCTATAACGGCATCGAGGGTTACATCCTCAGAGTTGATGACAGGGAGAAGGAAAGCGGAATGATGCATGGGGTGATGGTATATAACCACACCAAGAACAAGGGTAACACCAGCCTTACCATAGCAGATTCCGCAATGATGAAGATGTCAAAGGACAAAAGCTACCTGTCCTTTGTCCTCTACAATGGCACGAATTACGAGGAGACCAACACCAAGAAATATCGCGACACCACACTCCAGCTGCAGAAAATTGACTTCGAGCGACAGGAGATGATTATTCCTCTTGAAAATTACGCTTTCCAGAAATCCGATTCGAGCAGATTTGACGATGAGGTGAAATCAATGAACCTCAAACAGTTGAGACATGGTCAAGACTCCATAGGAGCTCTGGATTCAACTGCTGAAAGCGGAAATATCGAATCACTCCGTAAATCAAGACACCTACGCTATAATACACAGCTTGACACTAATGGCATCGCAGGTAAGACTGCAGAGTTCCAGCCTGACCACATCCTCGAATGGAAAAAGATAGACGATGAAATAAAGGCATTGGAGAAAGCTAAGGACAACGCAGAACAGCTGCAGATGTCATTGAGTTCCTATGCACGCGACAGGTTCCACTATACCTTCACTCTCAGAAGGATCGATATTGAGATTCTGAAAAAGTTCGCTTTGTCAATAGCCTGTCTGATCTTCTTTTTCATCGGAGCACCTCTTGGAGCTTTGATCCGTAAGGGAGGTCTGGGAACACCTGCCATCATTTCAGTTCTCTTCTTCGTGGTATATTGGGTAATCGACATCTCCGGAACCAAACTGGCCCGCGACGGTGCTGTTGACCCATTTACCGGAGTATTCATCTCCAGCTACATATTGTTCCCTACAGGTCTCTATCTCAGTTGGAAAGCCATCAATGACTCATCTATTTTCAGCATGGACTCAATTAAGAACGGTTTCAGAAAGATAAAGGCTAAGTTCGTCGGATTCTTCAGAAAGACCAGAATCGTCTACATGGGTACGCCGGAATTCGCAGTTGCACCACTGGACGCATTGAGAAAGAACGGCTACAAGATCGTAGGTATCGTGACAGTAGCCGACAAGGCAAGCGGCAGGGGCCTGAAGATAAACGAAAGTGCCGTAAAGAAATATGCTGTGGAGAACAAGATACCTGTCCTCCAGCCTACTTCTTTGAAAGATCCGGAATTCCTGAATGCATTGAAGGCATGGAACCCAGACCTCTTCGTAGTCGTGGCATTCCGCATGCTCCCTAAGGTGGTATGGGAAATTCCTAAGCTGGGTACATTCAACCTTCATGCAGCTCTCCTCCCTCAGTATCGAGGAGCAGCTCCGATCAACTGGGCAGTAATCAATGGCGACAAGACCACAGGTGTTACCACGTTCATGATTGACGACGGAATGGACACCGGTGGCATCATGTTCAGGGAACAATGCAAGATAGAACCAGATGATAATGTCGGCCAGGTACATGACAAACTCATGGAAATCGGATCGGAGCTGGTTGTACAGACGGTGGAGGCCATCATAGAAGGCAATATCGAACTACGCGTACAGAAAAGTTTCATCCAGGGTTCTGAAATCCTCAGGCCGGCCCCTAAGATCACACGCGAACTATGTCATATCGATTGGAACGGAAGGACCAAGGATATATACAACCTCATAAGAGGTCTCAGCCCATATCCGGCAGCATTCACTGAACTGGTGAAGGAAGAAAAGTCTCTCCAGATGAAGATTTTCAGCACCGCAAAGGTCACAGGAGAAGAATATACTGCCATGCTTGAAAGGAGCGGAAAGATATCAGCAGAGCCTGGAACAGTTCTTTCTGACGGAAAGTCTTATCTCGCCATCACTACAGCTGACGGTGCCCTCTCGGTGACCGAACTCCAGCTTTCAGGCAAGAAGAGAATGGCTGTGAGTGACTTCCTCATAGGCTTCCGCGAACCAGAAAGCTATAGGACAAGTCAGGGTACATCATCTAACATAACCGGAAGACATGCATAAGAATGTCGTCATCATCTGCGACGGGTGTTTCCCTAAAAGTGCATATCCATGCTACCTGATCCAGACGGCAGACTTCATAATCTGCTGCGACGGAGCACTTCGTAAATTTCTGAAAAACAGCAAGAAAATATTCGGAGAGGACCGCCTTCCGGATCTTGTGACAGGAGACATGGATACACTCTCCAAGGCACTTCAGAAAAAATATGCCGACATCATTGTCAAGGTAGATGAACAGGAACATAACGACCAGACAAAGGCCGTTACATGGGCAGTGGACAATCTTGGCGATGGACTTGATATATTCATACTGGGTGCGACCGGAGAAAGGGAAGACCATACGATCGGCAACATCTCGCTTCTTATGGAATATGCCAGACGATGGGATCTGGAACAGAAGGAGATCAGCATCCAGATGATTTCCGACCATGGGACCCTCTTCGCAATTTCAGACACCACAGAAATCGACTGCGGAACAGGAAGAAGAATTTCAATATTCTCTCCGGACAACTCACTGAAAATCAAGTCTGAAGGGCTTCAGTGGCCTACTGATGACGTAGTATTTGACAACTGGTGGAAGGCGACACTGAACAGGGCATGTTCAGACAGGATCCGCCTGACATTCAGCCATCCTTCGATTGCACTGATAATGATGGACTGATTTTTTCGTGAAAATTAGGATTAGTTTTTCAAAAATCTTAATTTAGCGGAATCATATCATTAATAAACATGAATACCATCAAGTATTTTCCTGCTGTTACGGATATTGAGAAGGCTTCGACCATTCTCGATGAGATTCTTGAACCTACTCCTTTCCAGAAGAATTCCAATCTCTCCGCCAGATACGGGGCAGAAGTATTCCTGAAAAGAGAAGACCTGCAGATTGTAAGGTCATATAAGATACGAGGTGCATACAATAAGATACGTTCCATCTCACCTGAGAATCTGAAAAACGGTATAGTCTGTGCCAGTGCAGGTAATCATGCTCAGGGCGTCGCCTTTTCATGTAACAGGCTTCAGATCATGGGATCGATTTACATGCCCACCACCACACCTAAGCAGAAGATAGAGCAGGTAAGGATGTTCGGAGGAGAGAACATCGAGATAATACTTACCGGAGATACATTTGATGCAGCAAACACTGCAGCGATCAGGTATGCCAAAGAGACCGGAAAGACTTTCATTCCACCGTTCGATGACCCGAAGATAATCGAAGGCCAGGGAACGATAGGGTATGAGATCATACGTCAGGCAGAAGAAAAACCGGATTATATATTCATCCCGATAGGAGGAGGCGGACTTGCATCAGGGCTTGGAGCATATATAAGACAGATATCCCCTGATACAAAGATAATAGGAGTCGAACCCGCCGGTGCCCCATGCATGAAGACAGCCATCGAAAAAGGAGAGGTCGTAGAACTTGAAGAGATAAACAAATTCGTGGATGGAGCAGCCGTAAAGAAGGCCGGTGCGTTGACCTTTGAAGTATGCCGCGAGATTCTTGATGATATCGTCGTGGTTCCGGAAGGGGCGGTCTGCACGACTATCATCAACATGTACAACAAGAGTGCGATTGTTGTAGAGCCAGCCGGGGCACTTTCCATTGCTGCACTTGAATTCTATAAGGACGAGATTGCCGGAAAGAAGGTCGCATGCATAGTCAGCGGAAGCAACAACGACATTACAAGAATGGAGGAGATCAGAGAGAAATCCCTCCTGTACGAAGGTCTGAAGCATTATTTCATAATCACCTTCCCTCAAAAGCCAGGAATCCTCCTGTCCTTCATCCGCGACATCATAAGTCCAACCGACGACCTGGTGTACTTCCAATACATCAAGAAGACGAACAAGGAATCCGGACCTGCACTTATCGGCATCGAGCTGGCACACAAAGATGACCTTGAAGAACTGCTGAGGAGAATGGACGAACACAATCTCCTTTACGAGCATATAAATGAAAACAACAAACTGTTCGAAATATTAATCTGATAACACATACAGACATGAGTACTATCGATTGGAGCAACCTATCATTTTCTTACACAAAGACCAACACCATTCTCCGAACCGTTTATAAAGATGGCGAATGGTCTCCTATTGAAAGCCTTACAGACGACTATCTGATACTTAGTGCTTTTGCCGGCAGTCTTCATTATGCCATCGAGTGCTTCGAAGGGCTCAAGGCATTCCGCGGCAAAGACGGAAGGGTCAGACTTTTCAGACCGGAAGAAAATGCATTGAGGCTCCAGCGTTCAGCAAAATACCTTGGAATCGAAGCTCCATCCGTAGAGACCTTCGTTGAAATGTGCAAAAGAGTAGTAAAGGAGAATCTCGACTTCCTTCCACCATACGAAGCTACAGGTGCTTCAATGTATCTCCGTCCTACACTTATCGGAACCAACCCTCAGCTTGGAGTGCAATCTTCAAAGGAAGCTACATTCCTTATGCTCTGCTCGCCTGTCGGAGCATACATTGGCGGTGCCCTTGACGCCGTGGATGTAGTCGTAGCAAGGAATTACGACAGGGCAGCCCCTAACGGATCAGGAGCATTCAAAGTAGGAGGAAACTATGCATGCTCGCTGTATTCCCTCAACCTTGCTCATGAACTCGGATACAAGGCAGTCCTCTATCTCGATCCTAAGGAAGGAAAATATATAGACGAGTTCAACTCATCGAACTTCTTTGCAATCAGAGGAAACTCATATATAACACCGGAATCTCCGACTATTCTTCCGTCCATCACCAACAAGTCCCTCGAGACTGTAGCCGCACACCTTGGAATGACTGTAGAAAGAAGACCTGTTCCGGTCGAGGAGCTCAGCACATTCGAGGAAGTAGGAGAATGTGGTACAGCTGTCGTCATCACTCCTGTACACAAGCTTGTTGACAAACCGACACTCGAATCGGAGGAAGAGACCGTTTACACCTACGGTGACGGCCAGTGCGGCCCTAAGTCACTCAAGCTCTACAACTACATCGTAAGCATCCAGAAGGGAGAGATCGAGGATCCGTTCGGATGGATTACATTCGTTGACTAAGCGGAAAATCATAGGCTAAGCCAAGGCGGATCTGGTGGAAAGGCCAGTCCACGAAGCCTGCCTGATACATAGCATTTATCGAGCACCGTCCGATGGACCATGACAGTTTTGTCTTGAGGGTCATCGGACGGTCTCAGTTCTGTTCCCAGCCGACGTATCCGCCATAGTTGACCTCAGCCTTGAACGGGCCTGTCTTAAGAGACGCAAGAGCTCCGTACATAACTGCATCATTCTGACGTCCGTTTGCTGTCTGCCAGCAAAGAAAACCTGTAGAAAGAGCTATACGGAACATCGTACGTCCGTCTGCAGATTCAACAATATTCCGTCCTGCCGCGAAATCGAAGAAATAGCCTGGAGCATCATAGACTCTGGCGGTACCGAAAGAGTTGCCTGAAGCAGACTTGAGTGCTGCCCTCAAAACGAGGCCACATCCGCACTTCCTCTCATCAAATATAAGTATATCAGTGCTTACATATGCATCTCCTGAATCCATTCCTGTTATCCATCTGTCTGGATCCAGCACTCTTCGGACTCTGTTGACTGCAGGGCCACTGCGGAACCATTCGACTACAGGCATCCATATGACCAGATTGACACGGTCGGTAAAAAGAGGGATGGTCGCCTTTGCAAACAGATCGAGAGTGACATCATCTGTGGGCTGTGATGTCATCGAGCATGAAAAAGCATCACCGTAGAGTTCTACGCGAAGATCTGAAGAGGTGGTGCCATCAAGCATGTCTGGCACAGGGAATGCATTGGGCCCGAAATAGGCCGGAGCCACCAGAGTCGGCACTCCTAAATCCGGCTTCAAGATCAGGGTCTGGGCATGGGATATGCCAAGCATGCTGAAAAGCAGAAGCACTATAAAATATGATGTTCTACACATTATGATAGAAATAATCCGTCAGAAGTCATGCTTCCCTTGCTATTTCGGAGCAATCCTATACAGGAATCCTGCAATTATCGCAAAGACTACATTAGGCAGCCACAGGGCGATGCTCGGAGGCAGAGTGCCCGTGTGGACGAACATCTGGCTGAACCTGAGGAAAAGGATGTAGGTAAATGCCAATGCTATTCCGATACCGATGTTCCAACCTATTCCCCCTCGACGTTTCTTGGATGACAGAGCGACTCCCATGATGGTCAGGATAAAGGCTGAGAACGGAAGGGCAAAACGGGTGTTCTTCTCAATGAGGGCGAACTTGACATTTGCATCGCCTCGCATGTTCTGAGTGGCGATGAGGTCGTTGAGCTCGTGATAGTTCAAGGTCTCGACCGTCTTTTCCGTCTGGAAGAAGTCCTTGACAGATAAAGCGATCACCGTATCCATCTGCCTGCCGCTGCGGACCCTGTCAGTGAGGTCTTCGTTGTATTCACGGATAAAGTATTTCTTCAGTCTCCATGAGCCTTTCAAGGTGTCGTAAGTGGCAGATTCCGCTGAGATCTTTGAAACAAGCTTATGGTCCTCGATCTTCTCCAGAGTAAGTCGGTATGCCGTGTTGTTCCAAGAGCTGAATGACTCGGCATATACAAACTCACCGGGAGCTATCTGATAGTGGACATTCCTGCCGACATTCTTGAATCGTGGTTTGATATACTTGTTTTCGAACTCAAGTCGCGTCTTGTTTGCATCAGGAATGACAAAGAGATTCAATCCGAGGGAGAAGATTGCAATCAAGGTGGCGGAAAATATATACGGGACCATCATCCTGTGGAAACTGATTCCACACGAAAGGATGGCTACGATCTCCGAATCGGACGCCATCTTTGAAGTAAAGAATATTACGGTTATGAACACGAACAGAGGACTGAACATATTCATGAAATAAGGAACAAAATTGACATAATAGTCAAAGATGATGGCTCTTAAAGGTGCCTCTTTACTCACGAAATCGTCAATCTTCTCGCTGATATCGAATATTATGACTATGCCGATGATCAGAAGCAAAGCCACAAAAAACGTCGTAATGAACTTCTTTACAATATAGACGTCTATCTTTCTTGGTCTGAGATCAAACTCCATATTCTGCTTATAGTCTTGTGGTTATCCTGCGCACTGTCTCATCCTTCCAGGCCTTGAAATCTCCAAGCTTTATATGTCTGCGGGCTTCACGGACCAGATCCAGGTAGAAAGCCAGATTGTGCTCGCTGGCAATCTGTCCGGCAAAGATCTCACCTGCAACAAAAAGATGACGTACATACGCCTTGGTATATGTATGGTCGACGAATGATGTTCCCTTCGGATCAAGAGGAGAAAAATCATCCGCCCACTTCTTGTTCTTCATATTCATGATGCCATCCCAGGTGAAGAGCATACCGTTTCTTCCGTTTCTGGTCGGCATGACACAATCGAACATATCCACTCCCCTTGCAATGCCTTCAAGTATGTTCGCGGGTGTTCCTACTCCCATCAGATAGCGAGGCTTGTCCTCAGGGAGGATTGGGCATACCACTTCAAGCATCTCATACATCTTCTCCGTAGGCTCACCGACAGCAAGTCCTCCGATAGCATATCCCTCGCGGTCCAGTGCTGCAGCATGTTCCACAGCCTCGCGTCTGAGCTCCGGATATACACATCCCTGGATTATCGGGAACAGGGCCTGGGAATATCCGTACAGAGGTTCGGTCTCATCAAAATGCTTCACGCATCTCTCCAGCCATGACTGTGTGAGCTTCAGGGACTTCTTTGCATAATTGTAGTCAGCATCACCGGGACAGCACTCATCAAAAGCCATGACGATGTCGGCACCGATTATCCTCTGGGTGTCCATGTTGTTTTCCGGAGTGAAGATGTGCTTCGAGCCGTCTATATGAGACCTGAATATACAGCCTTCAGGGGTAAGTTTACGGATAGGGCTGAGGGAAAAGACCTGGAATCCGCCGCTATCGGTCAGGATAGGCCTGTCCCATGACTCAAATTTATGAAGTCCTCCGGCCGCCTTGATGATATCAAGTCCGGGACGGAGATATAGATGGTAAGTGTTTCCCAGGATGATTTCAGCCTTGATATCCTCCTTGAGGTCTTTATGGTATATACCCTTCACGGAGCCGACTGTACCGACCGGCATGAAGATCGGCGTCTCTATCTGGCCATGGTCTGTCGTGATTATACCGCAACGGGCTGCAGACTGAGGATCGTTATGGGTTTTTACGAATTTCATTCAAATCATTTTAACTGCCAAAGATAACAACTTTTACTCAAAATCTCTTATCTTTGTCTCCGTTTGAATCTATTGATAATAAAAAACCACAATATTATGAACAAATCAATCAAACTGAGACTTATAGTCATGAATATCATCCAGTGGGCAGTGTGGGGTTCTTATCTGACTTCGATGGGAAGTTACCTTGCATCTGTCGGACTGGCAACAAGAATCGGTATCTTCTATTCAATGCAGGGAATAGTTTCCATCTTCATGCCTACACTCATGGGTATTATCGCTGACAAATTCATCCCGGCACAGAAACTGCTCGGAATGTGCCAGGGAATTGCCGGAGCTGCAATGCTTGGAGCCGGATTCTATGGAATGACAGCCGGAACCGAGGTTTCATTCGCTGTTCTTTTCAGCCTGTATGCACTGAGTGTCGCATTCTACATGCCGACAATAGCTCTTTCCAACTCTGTAGCATACAACATTCTTGAAAGAAACGGATATGACACGGTCAAGGACTTTCCTCCTATCAGGGTGTTCGGAACAATAGGATTCATCTGTGCGATGCTGTTCGTGAATTTCGTCAAGAACGGAGATGGCGTCCAGTTCCAGCACACCTACAATCAGTTCTTCGTATCGGGAATACTTGGTGTTGCCATGTTCATTTACTGCTTCACCCTTCCGGAATGTCCTTGCAGCAAGAACAGCACCGAGAGTCAGTCGCTCATCGAAAGACTTGGCCTGAATGCCTTCTCCCTTTTCAGAGACAGGAACATGGCCATATTCTTCATTTTCTCGATGCTGCTTGGAGTTGCTCTTCAGATTACCAACGGATTCGCAAATCCTTTCATCTCGCATTTCCAGGGTATCGAGGAGTTCAAGAACGCATGGGGAGCCCAGAACGCCAATGCATTGATTTCCATTTCTCAGGTTTCAGAAACACTCGGCATACTTCTCATTCCAGTGGCAATGAGGTTATTCGGCATAAAGAAGGTGATGCTCATCGCTATGTTCGCATGGGTTCTCCGCTTCGGTCTCTTCGGTGCAGGAGATCCGGGTTCAGGAGTCTGGATGCTCATTCTTTCGATGATCGTATACGGAGTCGCATTCGACTTCTTCAACATTTCAGGATCCCTTTATGTCAACATGAGGACTTCCGGCAAGATTCAGAACAGCGCCCAGGGACTGTTCATGCTCATGACAAACGGTATCGGTGCCACAATAGGAACGCTCTGTGCCCAGGCCGTTGTAAATCACTTTGTCTACAATGCAGCTGAGCAGAACTGGAGTGCAGCATGGTATGTTTTTGCAGCATACGCCCTGGTGGTAGCCATCCTCTTCATGATTCTGTTCAAGCAGCCGAAGGACACCAACGAAAAACTTGCATAAACTGCTCTGTTTTATATTCGCAGAACATGACCAACTGGTATCAATCATCAAATTTTCCTGATTATCATGTCGCGGCTTGAACATGCCTGGCAGTACTTGCTGAAAGTTGCGTGGGAACAAGAAAGTGCTTGATTCTGCACCCACGGTCATGATTCACAAATGCCCGCAGTCTACATAGTGTGCCCAATGCTGTCTGGTCTATCAGCATTGGGCACACTACATATTAGTCATATTGCTGATTACTAAAACATTATGCGTTATACACCGTGCCCAATGCTGCAAAAGACGGCAGCATTGGGCACGGCAGGTTGATACCAAAAAGTCTCACTCGAATGACAGGCCTCGCTCGTTATCGGTTTGCCGCTTGAGCGGAAGCGAAAGAAATGACAAGCCGGACAGTCGAAAAGACGGAAAATCCGTTATTTTGTGAGTCCGAGTTTGTTCATGAGTGCCTGAGGCTCAGGATCGTGACCACGGAAATTGCGATAGAGGACAGACTCATCATCTGTGCTTCCCTTCGAGAGGATGTTATCTCTGAATGATGCAGCAGTCTCCTTGTCAAAGATTCCTTTCTCCTGGAAGAGAGAGAATGCATCTGCTTCAAGAACCTCAGCCCATTTGTAAGAATAATAGCCTGCAGAATATCCACCGGCAAAGATGTGGGAGAATGATGGGGACATCGCAACGCCATCGACTGCAGGAACTACAGACATTGCAGAAAGCACATCCTTCTCAAAATCTACAACGCTCTTGTCAGTCTGAGACTTCAATGTGTGCCATGCCATGTCGATGCTTCCGAACTGAAGCTGACGAAGCTGTGCATATCCGGCCTGGAAGTTCTTTGCTGCAACAATCTTCTCTATAAGGTCTGCCGGGATTGTCTCACCGGTCTTATAATGCTTTGCAAAAGTATTGAGATACTCTGGTTCGTAAGCCCAGTTCTCCATTATCTGAGAAGGAAGCTCTACAAAGTCACGTGATACGCTTGTACCTGTCTGTGAACCGTAGGTACCCTGAGCAAGCATTCCGTGAAGGGCATGTCCGAACTCATGAAGGAGAGTTGTAAATTCATAGTGCGTGATCAGTGAAGGTTCATCAGCTGTCGGTTTGGTGAAGTTGGTGACGATGCTGATGAAAGGTCTGTATTCCACACCGTTCTGAGTGTACTGGCCCCTGAATTCTGTCATCCAGGCACCACCTCTCTTGCTCGCCCTAGGGAAGAAGTCTGCATAAAGCAGGGCAAGATGGCTTCCGTCTACATCCGTAACTTCGTAGACCTTCACATCCTCATGATATGCAGGAACATTATCTATTTCCTTGAAGTTGATGCCGTAAAGACGGTTTGCGAGCGAGAACACCGCATCGATGCAGCTCTCAAGCTGGAAATAAGGCTTCAGCTGCTCCTCATTTAGAGCATATTCCGCCTCCTGGAGCTTCTCAGACCAATAAGATATATCCCAAGGCATGAGCTTGTCACCTTCAAAACCGTTCTTGACAGCAAATCTGTAGACAGCATCCATATCAGCCTTTGCATAAGGAAGGGTTGCCGATACAAGTTCATCAATGAACTCCTCTACTGTCTTTCTGTCCTTTGCCATCCTGTTTTCAAGAGCATAATCGGCAAAAGTCTCATATCCAAGGATATTTGATGACTTGATTCTGAGGTCCACTATCTTCTTGACGATCTCTGTGTTGTCGAACTCTCCACCTACAGCCTTAGTACTGCTTGCCATATAGAGCTCCTTGCGGCGTTCACGGTTCTGGCTGAACTTCATGAAAGGAGCATAGCTTGGATAGTCAAGGGTGAACACCCATCCCTCAAGTCCCTTTTCCTTCGCTGTTTCGGCACCCATGGCGCGTACATATTCCGGAAGTCCGGCAAGTTCAAGAGAATCTGTGATATGAAGATTGAACGCCTTTGTCGCAGCAAGTACATTCTTGCTGAACTGAAGAGTCAGGAGAGAAAGTTCCTCGGAAATCGCACTATAGATTTCCTTGTCCTCATCAGAAAGTTCAGCACCACCTCTCGCAAAACCCTTGTAGGTGTCTTCCAGAAGCTTGTACTGCTCCTTGTTCAGGCCAAGCTCGTCTCTTTTCTCATAAACAGCCTTCACCCTTTCAAAAAGAGGCTTGTTCAGAGAGACATACATGGAGAACTCTGTAAGCTTTGGAGAAATCTCCTCTGCAATCTGCTGCATCTGATCATTTGTGTCAGCCTCCATGAGGTTATAGAATATACCCGAGACCTTGTCAAGTGTCTTACCTGAGTATTCCATAGCCTCGATAGTATTCTCGAAGGTCGGTTCATCAGGATTTGCCACAATGGCATCGATTTCAGCCTTGGCCTCAGCGATTCCAGCCTCGAAAGCCGGAAGGTAATGCTCCATCTCGATCTTATCGAATTCCGGAGCACCGAAAGGAGCAGATGACTCTGTCAATAAAGGATTTTTCATTTCACAACCTGTAGCAAGTGCAAGCACAGTGCCTGCAATAAGTAGATTCTTTTTCATTTTATCATTGTTTGTTACTTTCATGTTGCTCAATGACAGGAATACCAGTGTATCTGATTCTGCCACAAACTACAAAGTTAATGATTTTTTAGTTATTGAGTATATTCTGCTCTCCGTCATTACATATCTGATGTCGAAACAGGCATATTCAACATATTTCCTCCCTCGTGAAAAAGATGTGACGACATTGGGAGAAAAGCCCAGAACTTCGATATCAGACAGATCCACGGATTCTTTTCCCGCCCTTACGAGTTCCTCAAGAATTGCATAATTCCTGGACAACTGAGCCAGCACCCTGCGTCTATAGGCTCTTCCGCTTCTCGCCAGCCTGTTATAATGTCTGGACCTGCAGTCTTCACAACAGAACTTCTTGTCAGTTCTGCCATATCTTATCTTTTCCCCACACTCCAGACATTGAGGAGTGGTCCTTTCATGTTTCCTATACTCCATTTACACTTTTCTCCATTATCAGCACTCTTGCAAATTTCGTATACAGACACCAACCGGCAAAGAAAGAGATGAAAGTTTTTCTCTTTTTTATCATTGACCCCACTATAAAATAAATTTTACATCTACCTGCGTAAAAGCGGGATTTTAAAGAAAAATAAGATGATTATAAAAAAGAGAAAAAGTATCGTATCAATCCCTCCACCGGCCATCTGATTCCGGATGTTTTTGCTTTACTTTGCCTCAACCTGCAAGGCGCGCATAAGATGTGGGGAGGATATTAATTATGATTTAAGAGTAATCTTATGGAACACATCAATCGAATTGAACTGCAAGGACGTGTGGGAACAATACGTACCAACATCGTCAACGGAAGCAAGGTGGCAAACTTTTCCCTTGCTACAGACCATCTCTACAAAGGAAGGGACGGCAACGGAGTCTCGGAAACGACATGGCACACCATCGTTGCATGGGAGAACAAGGACATGCCGGATCTTGACACAATCGCAAAAGGTACTCCTTTGTATGTATCCGGCAGAATGAGGGCTACAAAATACAAGAACAGTGACGGCGTCGATAAGCAGATCATGGAGGTCCTTGCCAACAGGATAAGAATCGTTTCCGAAGACCTGGCAAGCAACTGCTGAGATTTATTATAAAAAGAATGTGCGGAGGCTGACCATGCTGCAGAACCTTGCCAGATCATGGTCGGCCTAATGATTCTGATTTAAAATATTAAGTTCTTGTTAAATTAACTGTAATATCACCATTCACCGGCCAATCTTTCGTTTTTTTAAATTATCTTTGTTGATTGATTGAACCGGAATAATACTAATATTACAGATAATTATGAAGACTAAATTCAACGACGGCAGATGGAGCCACAGAATTGATGTTGCAGACTTTGTTTACAGCAACATTACTCCTTACGACGGTGATGCATCATTCCTTCAGGGACCGACAGAACGTACCAGAAATCTCTGGAACAAATGTCTTGAGGCACTTGATGAGGAAAGAGAGAATGGAGGCGTAAGGGCTATAGACGCCAGCACCGTATCCACTATCACTTCTCATGCAGCCGGTTATATCGACAAAGAGAACGAGCTTATCGTGGGACTTCAGACTGACGAACTGCTCAAGAGAGCGATCAAACCGTTCGGAGGCTGGAAGGTTGTTGAAAAGGCATGTGCTGAAAACGGAATTCAGGTAGATCCTGAAATCAAGAAGATCTTCACCCACTACAGAAAGACACACAACGACGGCGTATTTGATGTATACACCGATGAAATACGTAAATACAGATCACTGGGCTTCCTCACAGGACTTCCAGACAACTACTCAAGAGGACGTATCATCGGAGACTACAGAAGACTCGCCCTTTATGGAACAGACCGTCTCATAGAAGCTAAGAAAGAGGACCTCAAGCACTTGAACGGTCCAATGACAGAGGCGACCATCAGACTCCGCGAAGAGGTAGCTGAGCAGATCAAGGCCCTCAACGAGATCAAGGTCCTCGGAAACTACTACGGTCTCGACCTCAGCAGGCCGGCTCACTCGGCACAGGAGGCTGTCCAGTGGGTATACATGGCGTACCTGGCATCAGTAAAGGAGCAGGACGGAGCTGCCATGTCCCTTGGCAATGTTTCATCATTCCTTGATATATTCATCCAGTATGATCTCGATCACGGCAAGATCGATGAGACATTCGCACAGGAGCTCATCGACCAGTTCGTAATGAAGTTGAGGATGGTGCGTCACCTCAGGATGAATGCATACAACGAACTTTTCGCAGGAGACCCTACATGGATTACAGAATCGATCGGAGGACGTTTCACAGGTGGAAAGCATAAGGTGACAAAGACCTCTTTCCGTTTCCTCCAGACACTCTATAACCTCGGACCAGCACCGGAGCCAAACATGACTGTCCTCTGGCATCCGCAACTGCCTGAGGGATTCAAGGAATTCTGTGCAAAGGTTTCCATCGACACCAGCTCTGTACAGTATGAGAATGACTCACTGATGCGTAAGGCAAGAGGCTGCGACGATTATGGTATCGCATGCTGCGTTTCATATCAGGCAATCGGTAAGGCAATACAGTTCTTTGGTGCCAGAGCAAACCTCGCAAAGGCTCTCCTTCTTGCTATCAACGGAGGACGCTGCGAGAACACGGGTACTCTCATGATGGAGAACATCAAGCCTCTCAAGAGCAATGTGCTTGATTTCGACGAAGTGATGGCAAATTACAAGAAGGTTCTCCACGAGGTTGCACGTGTCTACAATGAGACAATGAACATCATCCACTACATGCACGACAAGTATGATTACGAGAAGTCTCAGATGGCATTCATCGACACAAATCCTACAATCAACCTTGCTTATGGAGTAGCCGGTCTTTCAATTGCAGCTGACTCGCTTTCAGCAATCAAGTATGCAAAAGTGACAGCTCACCGTAATGCAGAAGGACTTACAGACGGCTTCACCATCGAAGGAGATTACCCTAAGTTCGGAAATGACGATGACAGGGTTGATATCCTCGCACGCGAACTCGTTCAGTACTTCAACACCGAGCTCAGTGCCCTCCCAGTATACAAGAATGCTCAGCCAACGCTGTCACTTCTCACTATCACATCTAACGTAATGTACGGTAAGAAGACTGGTGCTACACCTGACGGAAGGGCAAAGGGTGTCGCTTTTGCACCAGGTGCAAACCCTATGCATGGCCGCGATTCACATGGAGCGATCGCTTCGCTTTCATCAGTTGCAAAGCTCGACTACTACGATTCAAAGGACGGTATTTCAAACACCTTCTCAATTGTACCTAAGTCACTCGGTCCGACAGATGAGGCCAAGATAGAGAACCTCATCACCATGATGGACGGTTATTTCACCAAGGGAGCACACCACCTTAATGTGAATGTTCTCAACAGGGAAATGCTTGAAGACGCAATGGAGCATCCGGAAAAATATCCGCAGCTGACAATCCGAGTTTCAGGTTATGCGGTCAACTTCACCAAGCTCAGCAGAGAGCATCAGCTTGAAGTGATTGCACGAACATTCCACGAATCTCTATGATAAAGGTTCATTCATACGAATCAATGGGAACATACGACGGGCCTGGACTCAGGCTCGTCGTATTTCTGCAAGGCTGCCCGTTCCGCTGTCTTTATTGTGCAAATCCGGATACTATACCATTTGAAGGAGGGACTCAGACAAACATAGAGCACATCGTCGGCATGGCTGTCAACCAGAAGCCTTTCTTCGGAAAGAAAGGAGGAGTGACCTTCTCAGGAGGTGAACCTACAGCCCAGGCAAAGGACCTTATTCCACTTGTCTGCAGATTAAAGGAAGAAGGCATCAATGTGTGCATTGACACAAATGGAGGCATATGGAATCCTTCTGTGGAGGAATTGCTCCGCCTGACGGACCTTGTCCTTCTGGATGTAAAGCAGATCAATCCAGAAAGACATAAGGACCTGACCGGGCATTCGAACAGTCAGACCTTGAAGACCGCCAGCTGGCTGGAAGATAATGGAAGACCTTTCTGGCTACGCTACGTCCTGGTGCCGGGTATAAGCGATTTTGAAGAGGACATCAGGGCCCTTGGTGAGCATTTCAAAGACTTCAAGATGATTCAGAGAGTTGAAATACTTCCATACCATACTCTTGGAATCCATAAATATGAGACTATGGGACAGGAGTACAGGCTGAAAGATACTGCCACCAATACTCCTGAACAGCTCGACAGAGCAAAGAGACTTTTTGACGAGTATTTCGACTGCGTTATTTTGAATTAGAATTCTTCGTGTAAGACAAGGTTTCGTCTGCTTTTTGTATATTAGCAGACAAATTGTCGTGTCATGAAAAAAGATGTCGCATTGGCACTTTCCAGCGGAGGTCCGCGTGGATGGGCATATATAGGAGCTATTGAGGAACTCGAAAGCAGAGGATACCGGATCACATCAATAGCTGGGACCTCGATAGGTTCCCTTATCGGAGGTATCTACGCTGCCGGAAAACTTCACGAAGTCAAGGAATGGCTCTACTCTCTGGATGTCTGGAATGTATTCACCCTAATGGATATTTCAATAAGCAAAAACCATCTGGTCAAGGGAGACAAGGTGATAAACGCTTTGATGAAGATTGTTCCGGACGTAAATATCGAAGACCTCCCGATTCCATATAGAGCTGTCGCTGCTGACCTGTATACCGGAGAAGAGGTCGTGTTCGACAGAGGGCCTCTGTTCGAAGCAATCAGGGCATCAATTTCAATTCCGTCACTTTTCAGACCTGTAAAATACGGCTATCGTACACTGGTAGACGGAGGAATAGTCAACACTTTGCCAATCAATCATCTGGTCAGACAAAAAGATGACCTGCTGGTTGCATTTGACGTAAACGACATAGATATTGACAGTATCAGACAGATGCTGATTGATGAGGCACGGGCGGTTGAAGACCGGGAGCTGGCGGAAAAGCAGCTTGATATGCAGACAAAGACAGTCATAAAAGCTATAAGAAATAATGACGCACTGAGCCTGGGAGAAAAATTACAGTTGGTAAAGGAGCACGGACAAAGAGTTCTCTCGCAGAAATTCAACGACAGCGAACCTGAGTCGGAACTGCGGACTTTCGAAGAAAGCTACTACAGCATCCTTTCACGTACATTTTCAATAATGAATCATGTAATCGCGAAGAATGCTGTAGAAAAATTCAATCCGGACATCCTTGCCAAGATGCCGTTTGATGCCTATGATGAAATTTCGGACTATGCCAGGGCAAAAGAGATTTCCGAAACAGGAAGGGAAATCATGAAAACAGCTCTGGATCAGTACGAAAAGATCTGAATAATTTACAGAATCGGAAGCATATCATCTGATCGGGTCGGCACAGAGTGTCCTGTGACCTCCTCCGGAATCACCTCGGCATATGTATATTCAAAGGAGTAATCCCCTGCTGAAAGCTTGAGGATATTGCCAGAACGTGAAACCGTGTACTCCCTTGCCCATGCAAAACCGGAATCATACTTTCCGCCCAAAACCTTTGAAAGGCTCATTGAGAAAGTTCCAGTATAGTGCTTGTAGGCTCCTTCACCGACTTTCTGATAAAGGTCAAAACGGTTGTTCTCCGGGTAAAAGCCCAGATACACATCTACCGGCTGACCTGCCTCATTACCAGCATAATGCCAGATGCCAGCTATCTCATTGACATTCTGTTCCAGAATCTTCTGGTCAGAATTGCAGCTTGACATAAGTGCTGCAGCGACTGCAGCAATAAATAATCTATATAGTAATCTTGCCATATCGTCTAATTTTACAACCATCCTCCATTTGCTGCAGCAACAGGTCTTGCTACAAGAGAAATCTCCCTTGTTATCTCCTGGCCTCCTACAACCTTATCGCCGCCCACCTGGTTTCCTCCTGCTATTGCCTTGATTATCACCTTGGCACTACCTGCCTTCGTAGGGTTTATGATCAGTTTACCAAAGCGTACTTCAGGTTTCTTCTCAAGACCAAGGGCTGCCTGATCAGCCTCAGACATCTCCACATCGAGAATAACCATATTGTAAGCACCATCTCCGAGATAAGCTGAAAGGTCACTGTTCTGTTCCTTTCCCACCTCGACAAGATGACAAGGTGTTCCTTCAAGTGACATGAGGAATCTCCAGGTGTCGATTGCACCTGTACCAAGCTGTTTTCTGTATGGCTCAAGAGCCATCATTCCGAATGATGTTCCCACCTGGGTATTCTTCTGTCCGATATGGAACTGGTCGATATCATTTACAGATGTGAGCATCAATGCCTGGAATTCATCCACTGTCATCTTCTTACCTAATTTATAAAGGTATGAAAGTCCGAGGGCAGCAATTCCCGACACATGAGGACAAGCCATGGATGTTCCCTGAAGATAGCCATATCCGCTCTCGTTGACGTTCACAGGAACTGTTGACAGGACTCCGGACTTATTGTTTACTGAGCCACCTATCGTAAGTTCTCCTCCAGGTGCAGCGATATTACATCCTGGGCCGTAGTTAGTATAATAAGCAGCTCTATAATCCGGTCCGAATGCAGTTACCGATATGATATCATTGTAAGCACCAGGATAGGAAGATGAACTTTGAGAATTATTACCTGCTGCAAAGATTATCACTCCCCCGTCAATGACTTCCGGTGAATTAGCCGTCTCGCGGAAATATCTCAATGCTTCGTACTCGGCTGTGAGTTCCTCACGGAACATCTTGTCTGAATCGTAAGATGCTGTGTTACCGAATGAGCACTGAAGAATAGTTGCACCCATCTTTGCCGCATATCTTATCGCCTTGGCTGTGTGAACACTGGAAGCACCTGCATCATTCTTGAATGCCTGGCATGACATGATCCTGACGCCGTCGCCTTTTCCGCTTCCACCGGCAACTCCACACACACCTATACCGTTGTTGTTTACGGCAGCAACAGTTCCTGCCACATGTGTTCCGTGGCCGGAATAAGGAGCCTTAGGATTGTTGAAAAGTACAGTATCGCTATAGAAGTCATATCCGTGGATGTCATCTATGTAGCCGTTACCATCATCATCAACGCCTGTCTTTCCGTTCTTCTCAGCCTCGTTGACCCACATATTGTCCTTGAGGTCAGGATGCTCGAAATCCACACCCTCATCAATGACAGCAACAATCACACGAGAATCACCGGCTGTAAGCTTCCAGGCATCCTTCACGTTGATATCGGCACCTGCTACTGCATCGCCCACGACCTTACCGTCATTGATGTAATGCCACTGGTCCGGAAGAAGAGGGTCATTGAAGACTCCTGTAGTCTGTGGTGCAGGTTCTGCACCGAAGACGTTCACGTCAGAAGCGACTTCCATCACCTTATTATACTGGACACGCGTAACTGCTGCCTCATCTGCAAGAATTGTAGCAGCCTTCTGCAGATCAACACCCTCGGCCAAGGTCAGTTCATACCATCTGTGAAGTCCATATTTTCTTTCATTCTCATCAGAATCTGCACCTGGGAAGACAGGGTCGAGTTCCAGTCCACCGGTCTTTGACAGAAGTTCAGCCGCATATGCTTCATCTGAGATCTTTGCATCATCAAGATACAGAAGAAGAGAATTTGGCACAGACTCCTCAGGAGTATTGAGTATCTTCATGGCGTTGTTGCTTTCCGGCAATGAACTTCCATTTTCCAGATTCTCAATGCTACAGGCTGCAACAGAAAATGATGCAGCCACAGCTAAAAACATTTTAAAATATCTAAACATAATCATTACCTCCTTACTTCAAAAACCTTATCCGACGAACATAATCTTCCGCTTGAAGGAGCGACCTCGGCATCAAAGTCAACAGGTCTGTTCTTCTGGTCAGCCTTGAAACCATCAACATTCACAGGTCCGGTGACCTTGAATCTTTCCGGCATCGGGCTACCGGATCCATCCGGATTATAAACGGAGTTATCAGGAATGGAGACACTGTTTGCGATCTCCATGTATCTTGAAAGCTGCTTTCTGTCTACCGACTGCATCCTGACCTCACTTTCTTCAGAAAGATCATACTTCTCAGGATCGATGAGGATCACATATCCGATGGTAAGCAGGCTCTCGACAAATTCAGCTCGGTTCTTGTCTGCATACAGTGCAAGCATCCATCCGAAGCACTCTCCATAGACACCCATCTGCGATGCGATACCAGAATCCACGAATGCAATGATACCGTCTGCGACGAATACTCCCATCATGAAGTAATCCCTTGCATACAGATAACCGTTCGAACAGAGATAAGCTATGGAAGCATTGTAGGCGATATCATCCTTATCCCTGACATTGTCATAATTGCTCTTGCCGGTAAGTATGACTCCGCCAAGCTGCTTCATTGGAGCATAGTTCCAATGAAGAACCGGGTCGATGCCATAGTCCTCGTAATCAGAGCCGGAGAATAGTCCTGTAAGTTTGATGGCATCCATCTCTATTCCCTCAAGGCTTGTATCAGGAGTTGCTGAGTTCGGCTCGTCAGCGATTGTCACTGTGCCGAGCTTCTTCCTGACAGCGAGAGTGTCCTGAAGGTCAAGTGCCCACATTTCCCAGTCGCCGAAGAAATTCTCCTTGTTGCTCGCAATGTAAGGATTCTTTCCGTTATATCCGTAAGCATCCCATACAGACCAGTTCACCTGCTGAGGGCGGATATTTCCTTCTGTGCTCGCATACTTCACTATTGTGTTGGATTCATAGCCGTTGGATGCGACTACAATCATAACATAGTCTGACCCGCTGTCCGCTGTAGATATGTTGATATAACCCCCGTTATTAATTGAACGGAGAGTTGCCTTGTCTACCGAAGAACTGTTCTTTACAGCATTTTCCATCAGCTTTGGTGCGCCCTCATAAGAATCCTTGCGGAAGAAGCCAAGCTTTACTGAAGTCAGATCCTTACCCTGAATGAAGTATTCTACAGAGTTCTTTGAAGTAAGGTCCATTCCGGCATATTTGTCAGATACTATCAGACCAGCAGTACAGTTTACCGGGAACTTGTCGCCGGCAGCCCTATAGGTAAGAGTCGTATATGCATAGTCCTGATACTTCTCCTTATCCTCGCCATAGGTAACGGCAATAAGAGTATATTCTCCTGATTCCTTGTGGCTTATCTTTGCTTCAGCTTCAAAATAGCCATCCTTGAGCTCCAGCTCCGAGGTTGAGATCTCAAAGATGTTGTCCTTTGCCTTATGGACATTGTCAAGATGCTCCTCGACTTCCTCTTCTGGAATGACACCCTCAAAAAGCTGCATCTTCACATTCTTCACATGCTCGCCCAAGAGCATCTCCACCGGAAGTTTTCCTTTCTCATCCGATTCGCCAGGAATCATATAATACAGTGAATAATCGTACACTTCAAATCCCGGAAGTATGAGGCTGAGGTTTCCATTGGTGTTGATTGATTCAAAACCTACCTCAGGAAGCGCCATCACTACTGATGGGAAGACATAGGTTCCGCCATCCTCGGAAATCTTAGCATAATTGCCTTCCTCTGTTTCGTATCCGTTTTCAGGTACATATGATCCGATCCAGATAGGACCTTCAGATGCACTGAGGGTAACTCCCGTATTCTGATAAGGGATATATATCTTCTCCTTGTCACTTGCATCAATGTAGATCGAAGCATTACGGGTATAGCCTCCCTTCTTGATGTCAGATGCCATAGAACTTGTTCCATAGAGCATATAAGACATTGACTCATAAGAAAATATACCATCTGCCTTATAATATCCCGGCTTATCTGTACGCTCATACAGATCTACATCGAAAGATGTGATCATGTAGGCTCCGTAAAGATAGTAGAAGACGTCATTCTTGAATCCCGCAGTGTTATCGGCACCTTTGAACACCTTCTTCCAATCAACGATCATTGCCTCAAATGAAACTGATAGAGGATTCGTTCCATAGACTTTTGCATACTCGGGATCTGAAATCTCAAGTTCGCACTTTGATTCGTATCCAAGTTCCTCTGACATGAACAGGAGAGAGAGCTCCGCATCAGTCTGACCATCCTCAAATAGTACTTCAAAAATATCATCTTCAGTATTTGAGTCCGCATTCAAGGACATATAGTCTTCCTTACCTCTTACCACCTTGACCGGAACAGTAATTTCGCCGTCCTTTCTGGTTCTCGCAAGCTTGACTGTTATGATAGTGTTCTTTTCCTTTGAATCGAACATTATCTTGTCTTCAAAATCCTGCTCCGGAAACCAGACTCCATAACAATCCGCAGCATCAGGCTCACCTGGTCTGTACTCCTCCTTGCAGGAGAGCAGCAACATTGAAGCAGCTGCCAATATAATATATAAGTATTTCTTCATGTCAATTACAGTTTAAGCAGTTTTGAAGGATCCGGGTTGTTCACGGCCTCTGTGATAGCATCGTTGTTCTGATGCTCGTTACGAGGGATCACGATATTCCACTGTGGAGAACGACCCTTGCTGTTGAATGCCCAGACAGCAGGATGATTGCTTCCGGAATACTTTCTGGTTATACCCTTGTTAAGTCTCTTGTAATCGTAGAACAGGATTCCCTCTCCCCAGAATTCAACTCTCTTCTGGAAAAGCATTTCTGTGAGGAATTCAGAAGTGGAAGTGATGCTGCTGCAATCATAGCTACCATCTGTAATTCTGTGCTCCATAAAATCGTTAAGGAGATTCTTTGCCGCGGCAATCTCACCAAGTCCGGCCTTCGCCTCCATTTCGATGAACATCATCTCCTCGACCCTCATGACAGGATGATCTGCACAACCGCCATTGATGTCATCAAGAGGTGCACCACCTGCGGGACGGAACTTGATGCTCTGATAAGGGATTGCAGAATTGATCTGAAGATTATAATCACCATAGAGGAACATCCTCTGTTCTTCTGCACTTCCGGCAAGCTTGTAGCTGTAGGAACCACTACCATCAAAGAAAGCAGGATCGAGCCAAGAGTGCTTTCTGAAGTCCGCATCATCAATCGAATCATAGAAACGGATGCTTGCTGAAGGATTATAAAGACATGGATAACCCCACAGAGCCTCAGAAGAGAACATCGCAGTAAAGTTACATAGGTTATTGGTGTTGCTTGGGTCCAGTGTAAGTCCCCATATCCATGAATCATTGGCTCCACCATTATTGAATCCATTGATAGGATCTTCCCATTCTGTCTGGGTCAGAGGCCTGCAACCACTCTTCTTGATTGCCTTGCTGGCATATTCTGCTGCCAACTTGAATGCATCATCTCCACCTTCTTCCCAATATCCCATCTCGAGATAAAGTCTTGCATAAAGGCCATAGATTGCAGGAAGTGACGGGAACGCATAGGTATGCACCTGCTTTTCAAAGAGTTCTTCAGCCTTAGAAAGGTCATCCAGAATAAACTGGTAGAGCTTTTCACGAGGCTGGCGAGGGTTGTTCTGAAGTTCCTCGACAGTTGTGGTTTCAGTCACGATAGGAACTGTAAGTCCCAGGACTGCCGACACATCTGTATAATTGTTCTCCTTAGGTTCATACATTCGTGCGAGGTCAAGATAACACATCGCCCTGTACATATATGCCATACCAAGGGCTGACTTCAGATCGTCAGAATGCGGATCCGAAACCTTGCCTATTACTTCATTGGTCAAAGCTATCCACCAATAGTATGCATCCCAGAAATAAGCACTGTATATGTGCTCATCATCCTGATACTCATTCATAGCATACCAGTAGAATGGGAAATATCCCGGTTCACCGCCGACTGCAACATCCTCAAGCATAGCCTCAGTCATGAGATGGACTGCCGGAAGTCCGAAGTCATTCTGCACTCCATATTTACCGACATAGCCAGCAGCATTCATATTTGTCATGGAGCCCGGGATGGCATGTGCCATTGCCACTATCGTTTCGTCAGACATTGCAATCTGCGATTCGGTCTGAGTACCTCCCTTAGGCAATGTTTCCTCTATACAGCTGGAGAGCAGGGGAAGCATCAAGGCTAAAAATATAATAATCTGTCTTTTCATTCTTTCCTTCATTTTTATGTCCTACATCAGAAAGTGAAACTTAAGCCTCCTGAAATCGTGCGGACAGGAGAGTTCATTGAAGAACTGGTTGCTCCGGTCAAAGACTGACGAGGGTCAAGTCCCTGTCTTCCAGACCAGTACCAAACGTTATCACATGCAAGGTAGACCCTTACGCTTCTCACCTTGATCTTCTCTGTAAGATTCACAGGTACGGTGTAACCGAACTGAACATTCTGGATATTCAGGTAGCTTGCATCAACAAGGAACCTGTCAGATGATGCGGCTGAATCCGTGTCAAGATAGAAATGTCTCGGATAGTCAGAATCAGGATTGGATGGAGACCAGGCCTTGAAGACATCCTTATGGTAATTGGAACCTGTCGAAGCAGAAGGTGCCGAAAGAAGGGATGCATATCCCGAATCATAAGCAAGTCCTCCGATCGAATAAGTCAATGCTATAGAGAAGTCGAAACCTTTGTATCTGAGGTTCGTTCCGAATCCGCCATAAAGGTCCGGAGTAGGATTACCGCAGAGATAATTGGTAGATTCAGAGTATTTCGTAGTCTTCTCCCGACCGGTCACATTTCCGTTCTCATCAGTAATATCCTTCCAGTACTGAGCCATACCGTTTGTCTTGTCTACTCCGGCATACTGCTTCATATAGAACGTATAGATCGGGAGTCCTTCTCCATAGAAAGAAGAACCTGATGCATAACCGGCATGTCCCTCGACAACCGAAGTCTTGTTCTTTTCAGGTATATAGATGATCTTGTTCTTATAATGGGTTGCGTTGAAATAAACGCTCCAGTTGAAATCCCTGGTGTTGATGATGTTTCCGGTGACAGTAAGTTCGACACCTGAGTTTCTCATATCTCCGATGTTGTCCCAATATCCGCCATAACCGGAAGAAGAAGGCAGGTTGAAGAAGAACAGCATGTCGGAAGTCTTCCTGTAGAAGTACTCCAGACTACCGATGATCCTCTGACCGAAGAACTCAAAATCAGCACCTATATTGAAGTTGGCATTGGTTTCCCATGTGATTTCCGGATTACCTTTTGCACCGAGCTGGACAGAAGGGCCACCATCATAGGATCCGACGGCAAATGTATCCAGATAAAGGTAAGATCCGATATTATCATTACCCTGCGATCCATATGATGCCTTGAGTTTAAGCATATCCACCCATGGAGCATTGAACCAAGACTCCTGATTTATGATCCAGCCTCCTCCGAGAGACCAGAAATTACCCCAGCGATGGTCAGGATGGAAGCGTGATGATGCATCTCTACGGAATGAACCACTGACGAAGATCTTGTTCCTGAAATCGTACTGGGCACGAAGGAAATATCCTTCATTGTTATACCAGTCGCTTGACGATGATGCATTCTGTCCGTCTGTAATGGCACCGTTGAGTTCAAGGTTATCCATTGAGAAGATACCTGTCTTAGAACCGCTCAACGAATAGTTTGTATTCCTGTAATACTCATGTCCGAGAAGGACGCTTACATTATGGTCGAAAGCAAAGGTTCTCTTCCAAGAGAGAAGCTGCTGGAGATTCAGATAAAGAGTACGTTTGTGAGCAAGTCCGATGGAACCGCCGGTGGCAGCAAACTGGCCATAATACGGATTCATTACATTTGTAGACCTTGCCTCATCAGTTCCTGTACCCACATTGAATGTGAACTTGAAATCCTTAAGGAATGTAATGTCGGCAAACGCTGTACCATTGAAGGAGTTTCCTTCAGAATAGCTGATGTTCGACATCAGTCCCTGCATAGGATTGGAGTTGGTCTGGAAAGGACGGAGAAGTCCACCGTTGGCATAGTTACCGAAGTCGTACATCTTATCTCCGCGGGCATCGACCTTGATGTTTCCTTCTCCGTCACGGATATACATAGGATATATCGGAGCAATGCTGGAGATGTAGCCGAAGATGTTTCCTGTTGAAGCAGAACTTCCTTCATCAGAGTTTCCGCCGTAATTATAATTGTAATTGGTGTATGCCGCATTCGCTCCTATCTTGAGCCATTCCTTGGCCTGATAGTCTGCACGGAGTCTGGCAGTTATTCGTTCCTGATCTGAGCTTGAAATGATGGCCTGATTCTTCAGATAGCCGAACGACGCATATACAGATGCCTTCTCTGTGGTTCCTGAAACACTGAGATTATACTCCTGACGCAAAGTGTTCTTATAAGTTTCATCAGCCCAGTTGTCTGGTGTCACCCAGAAGTTCTCATCATTGTATGAATAGAGCTTACCCAAGGTAGCGGCCGGATTGAGTCTTCCGTTTGAACCGATGAGGAATTCTCCGGACGGAACCGTAAACACATTATAGCCCAGACCTCCGTTTCTTGAAGAACCTGTCAGATTCGTATTTGCCTTTATATGGGCATCAGCTGGAGCAGTACCATTGAAGACATAGTAGTTGTACAGCGTAGCATAATGAGCCTCATAATACTGTCCCGGATCAGTGATATAATCATACTCCTTCAAGGCCTTTGAATTCCATCCGAATTTGGCATCAAAGTTCACGACAGCCTCTCCATGCTTTGCCTTCTTGGTTGTGATCATGATGACTCCGTTTGCTCCTCTTGCACCATAAAGGGCATTGGATGCAGCATCCTTAAGGACAGTCATAGACTCTATGTCAGAAGGGTTGATATTTTCGATATTGCCGGAAAACGGCACGCCATCAACGATATAGAGAGGTGACGAACCAGCATTGATGGAGCTGACACCTCTGATCACGATCGATGGAGACGATCCGATTGAACCTGAAGATGTAGTCATCTGGACTCCGGCCACCACTCCTTCAAGGGCTCTGGTTGCACTTGAAGACTGGACCTTGGAAATATCCGATGATTTTACGACTGCTGCGGAACCCGTAAAGGCCTCCTTTGTCGATTCTCCGAAAGCTACGACAATCGTTTCCTCAAGCACCTGGGTATCAGGTGCAAGCTCAAGATTGATCAGATTTCTCCCATCCACTGCGATTTCCTTGGTCTGGAAACCGATACAAGAGAAGATCAGGACACCGTCAGAAGGAATATCGATGGAATAATTACCATCTATATCAGTATTTCCTCCTGTCATTGTCCCTTTCAGCTGAATTGAGGCAAAAGGCAGGGTCTCGCCATTAGATGCATCCTTGACTGTACCGGTGACTGTTATCACAGTCTGCGCAAAAGTCATTGCTGGCACTAATATCAAGGCGGCAATTAATAATAGCTTGATGTGTTTCATATGGTATTTAATTGTTATTATTCAGATTATGCTACATCTTTACGCAACTTGCAAAGATACAAATAATTATCTGATTTTCCACACCTTTCATCCAATATCCAATCTCAGCCGGTCAATCTATCTTCAGCAGGGCTGGAATATAGACACAGAACCGAGCAGCGCAAGGGCAGATAATTTTCACACATTACTTCTGATAACTATTTGTTTAATCCGTTTTGCAGTTTATTGTAAGATTGTCTTGCAAGTGATATATATATTTTCTACATTTGTAGCTCACGCATGAATCTATGATGAACAGCCGTAACATAAATGCCACTTTCATCCTGACGGGAATCACCGCCACAGGCATTTACATTTTCGGCACAACCCCTTGGGGGTTATAGTTTCTTTTTTGCCGACACAGGTATATTTCATAACATCGTCCGCCAAGGCTGCAGACATCGGCACAGACTTCTCAACAAGACAATGAATACGAACTTCCGACAGGGTATGGTATATCCTGCGGTCAAACAGATAATGACATGGACTCAAGATTCAATTCTCAAGACAGAAGTATACTGTCTGATTCAGACAATGTTAAACACATAAGGGCGTTTGCTCCTGCAACAGTCGCAAACATGGGTTGCGGATTCGACATTATGGGAATGACTTTAGACGGTGTCGGTGATATAGTATCCGTATATGTAAAAGACGGAGACGGCATGAGCATCAGGAACGAGAGTGATGCGGAACTCCCTGAAGACATGGAAAAGAATGTCATAACCCCGGCTCTGAGAGCTATGATCAAGGCATATGGAAGCCCTATACAGGTAGATGTGGTGATAGAAAAGAAGATTGCTCCAGGAAGCGGCATCGGTTCGAGTGCAGCATCAAGTGCTGCAGCTGTATTTGCACTTAACGAAGCTCTTGGCCGCCCTTTCTTTCCTGAAGAACTTGTTGAATTTGCGATGGAAGGAGAGAAGCTCATAAGCGGAGGAACACCTCACGCAGACAATGCAGCTCCGGCAATTCTGGGAGGTGTGGTACTGATGAGAGGATATGAACCTCTTGATATAGTCAGGCTTCCTGTTCTGGAACAGTTCTGCTGTTCGGTAGTCCACCCTGCAATAATGGTCAGCACAAAAATGGCAAGAGAGGTCCTTCCTAAGGAAATCCCGTTAAGACTTGCCGTAAAGCAATGGGGAAATGTAGGCGGTCTGGTTGCCGGCCTTGCCCTTGGAGATGTAAACCTGATAGGAAGGGCAATGTGCGATGTGGTTGTAGAACCGCACAGAAAACGCTTCATACCAGGATTTGATGCTCTTCGCGAAAAAGTACTGGCAGAGGGGGCTCTGGCAATGAACATCTCAGGTGCAGGGCCTTCTGTGTTTGCCCTTTCATCGGACATGGAGACAGCTGCCGCTGTTGGAGAAGTAATGCGAAGACATTTCGAGGAAATGGACATTGCATGTGATGTCTATGTAGAGAACATTTCGAATATCGGAGCAAGGGTCATTCACGGATAGGGGGAAGGATATGAAATTCTACAGCACAAGAGATAAAGACAGGCAGCATGCGGCAAGCCTGAAGGATGCCGCATCCGAGGGTCTGGCACCGGACGGAGGGCTTTATATGCCGGAAAGTATTCCACAAGTGGATATGGCGGAAGTGGAAAGGCTGGCCGGAATATCATATTCCGGCATGGCAGCATATCTGGCAAAGACGATATTCAGCGAAATCCCAGAATACGAGATTGAGAGGATTACGGCTGAGGCATATGATTTTCCCGTCACCCTTAGGGAAATCGGAGACGGACTGCATACCCTTGAGCTTTTTCATGGACCTACATTCGCCTTCAAGGATTTTGGAGCCAGGTTCATGGGAAGGATGATGGGGCTGCTGAATGAAGGAGAAGACCTCACGATTCTCACGGCCACATCCGGAGACACAGGAAGTGCAGTGGCACACGGCTTTTATGGAGTCGAAGGGGTAAAAGTAGTCATCCTATACCCAGCCGGGAAGGTCAGTCCTCTGCAAGAGGCCCAGATGACGACCTTGGGCAGGAACATTACAGCCATAAAGATAGACGGCAGCTTTGACGACTGCCAGAGACTGGTCAAGTCGATGTTCAACGACACGGATCTCCGAAGCAGGAAACGGATAACCTCAGCCAACTCGATCAACATTCTGAGGTGGATTCCACAGTCTTTCTATTATTTCTACGGCTACTGCATGTGGAAAAGGATGACAGGGAAAGACATGCCTGAGATTGCCGTTCCAAGCGGAAACTATGGAAACCTGGCCGGAGGAATGCTGGCAGCAAGGATGGGGCTCCCTATAAAGGGATTCGTGGCGGCATCCAACGCCAACGATGTCATTCCGGAATACCTTCAGACAGGAATCTATCGTCCAAGACCTTCGGTAAGGACAGTTGCAAACGCAATGGACGTAGGGGCACCGAGCAACTATGAAAGGATGATGGCCATGTGCGGAGATTCTTTGGACGATCTGAGACATGAAGTCAGAGGATTCTCGTGCAGTGATGATGAGATAAGGGGAGCTATTGCAGAAATCCATGACAGATATGGTTATCTTTCCGATCCTCATAGTGCAGTGGGATATCTTGCAACAAGACAGCTGGGCGTAGAAGGATTCTGGCTGTCAACCGCCCATGCGGCAAAATTCAAGGAAGTTACCGAAAGTGCAACCGGACAGGAAGCTCAACTGCCACCTGCATTCATAGACATGATGTCAAAAGAAAAGTTCTTCTGCAGGATGTCCGCGGAAGAAGATGCACTCAAGGAGTATCTGCTGAAAATATAAACAATCAGGCCTGCTGTCAAAAGCAGGCCTGATTGTTTATAGAGATGCGAGGTTCTTCTTGTTTACGATGTTCTTTCCCTCTGGAGTGTATGCATATTCCATATTCTCCTTATATGCCTCTTCAACTCTTCCCCTTACTACCTTCATCGAACTGTTAAGGAAGTGGTTCTGTTCCGTCCAAGGCTCAGGAAGCACACATACTGCTGCCGGAAGCCATCTCTCAGGGAAAGCACCGAAAAGTCGGCCGCCCTTTCTATAGCAATTGACTTCGTCCTGGAGCTTTTCAAGCATCTTGACCTTGGCATCGTGTGTCGACGGATCGAGTCCGAGATCCTTTACATATGCCTTCAGGGCCTCCTTGTTCGGAGTCACGAGGGCGATGGTGTAAGGGTCCTGACTGTTATGAAGGATCGCTCCGTCAATGAACTTGGAGTTCTCGACCAGATTCTCCTCAATTCCTTCAGGTGAATACTTTTCTCCGTCTGCAGCGATGAGAAGTGACTTGAAGCGACCTACGACATAGAGCATTTCCTCGTCACGCATATATCCCATGTCACCGGTATGAAGCCATCCGTCAACTATAGTCGAAGCAGTGGACTTCGGATTCTTCCAATAACCAGCCATGACATTTTCACCCTTGATGCATATCTCACCCTTTACTCCGAAAGGCTGTTCCACGCCATCTGCATCAAGAATCTTGATCTCCATCGGCTGAACCACCTTTCCTGACGAACCGAAAATATGCTTTGCAGGAGAGTTTGCTGAAATGATAGGGGTAGCCTCCGAGAGGCCATAACCCTGATACATCGGGATGCCGATCGCATAGTAATATCTCTGAAGATCGATGTCAAGAAGGGCACCGCCGCCGACAAAGAACTTCATCTGGCCGCCGAGACCTTCTCTTACCTTCTTGAAGATGATCTTGTCAAAAAGAAGCATGAGAGGCTTGCGGAAGATATCCACGAACTGTGTTCCCTTGTTATATCCCTCCTTGTTATAGGCAATGGCATTCTTGAGAGCGAAGTTATAAAGCTTCTCCACAACAGGGCCGCTCTTTGAAATCGTGGTCTCGATATTCTTCTTGAAACTCTTTGCAAGAGTAGGGACCGAGAGCATCACATTAGGCTTGAACTCCTTGATGCTGACTGGAATGTTTCTCAATGCCTCCTTTCCGCTCTTGCCTGAAGGAACCATTCCGAGAGATGCACCATATGACATCATGGTGTAGAAACCTGCAACATGGGCAAAACAGTGGTCAAGCGGCAGGATTATGAGCATCTTGTCCTCCGGGGTCACTCCGATGACGGAATGTGCCTGCTCGACATTGGCCGTATAGTTTCTGTGAGTCAAGAGGATTCCTTTAGGATCCGCTGTAGTTCCTGAAGTGTAGCTGATGTTTGCATAGTCATCCGGACCTATGGAAGAATATCTCTGGATGAACATATCTTCATGCTCCGCAAGGAACTTGTCTCCCATCTCGATGACATCTCCTATGAAGATCTCATTCTCCCTGATGTCATCGATCCTGTCGAAAATGATGACCTTCTCCACCATAGGGCAATCAGGAAGGATTGTTCTTATCTTAGGGAGCTGGAACTTCGATGTAATCACATATTTTGAATCGGAATGTCTGACACGGAATACCAGGTCGTTGGTCTCTCCCAGCTTTATGGAAAGAGGAACATTCACAGCTCCGGCATAAAGGACTCCAAGTTCTCCGATAATCCACATGTCGCGGCCTTCACTAAGATATGATATCTTCTCTCCTTTCTGGACTCCAAGGGCCATCAATCCGGCTGCTATCCTCTTTGCCTTGGAAAGTGTCTCCTTATAAGTGGTAGGCTCCCATACTCCGGAATCAAGATTCTTCTCCCATAGGAAAGGATTCTCGGGATACTCGCCCACATACTTCTCCACAAAGTCAATGATTGTCAGTCTTTCTGCCATAATAATTCCTTTTAGTCATTATTCTTGAACAAGCCGAAGAGTTCGGCATCAATCTTATCAGTCACCTCCTGAAAATCCTCAGGACGGTTCTCGAACTTGATCCTGTCCACATCAAGAATCAGAAGATTATGCTTATAATCCTTGATCCAGTTCTCATAACGCTCGTTCAATCCGGTTATATAATCTATTCGAATGCTCTTTTCATATTCTCTTCCTCTCTTCTGGATCTGTCCTATAAGATTCGGAATGGATGACCTGAGATAGATGAGAAGATCCGGTGGATTTACCAGAGACATCATAAGATCAAAAAGATCGGAATAATTTTCATAATCCCTTGTGCTCATCAGGCCCATTCCATGCAGGTTCGGTGCGAATATTCTTGCATCCTCATAGATTGTCCTGTCCTGGATGATTACCGCATCTTCCTTAGAAATATCAACTACATCCTTGAAACGCTTATTAAGAAAATATACCTGAAGATTGAATGACCATCTTTCCATATCCTCATAAAAATCAGCAAGATAAGGATTATAATCAACAGATTCGAACTTCGGGGTCCATCCATAATGGGCAGCGAGCATCTTGGTGAGAGTCGTTTTTCCGCTACCGATATTACCGGCAATTGCTATATGCATAATGGTTATATTTTTTATACTACAACTTGGTAAATTTAATAACTCTTTTCGTATTTTTGTAAAAATAAACAAATTTAAGTTTCGCAAGTGCTAAAATGATGTAATAAAAAAGGCTAAAGTGTTTGATAATTCGGTGATTATCACTATATTAAAGTCGCCAAACAAAAACATAGAACCCTTTAGCCATGAACAAAAATAGACATATTATC
>JAGAKH010000095.1 GCA_017625725.1 Bacteroidales bacterium
AATTTCTCAAACGTTAGGCTTTGTGTTATTTGAGAAAGTGCCTATAAATCAATTGTTTAACAAAAATCAAAATTCCGTTTCAACTGACGAATATCCTAACTTATTCAGTATTAATTAGTTTAAACGGGACAGTAGTGATTTATACCTTTAAAATCAATTTATGGAAGGTCCTCAATCGGCAACCAATAATATTTCAGGCCATTGAAGGTTCGAGTATATTTGTAAGGTTGAGCCTTCAACCGCTGGAGATTCCGGAACTTACGTTTGAAATCATCCACAAGCTTAGAATATTCCGCATGAGACACTGCTCTATTTGATGCGATTTCCTGAATCTTATATCCCTTCAATGCATCTGCAGCTTCATTCAGACCGTTTATCTTAGCCATTATCTGCTTATAGTTCATATTGCCGATCACTTCATCAGTGTAACCTTCCGGAGCCATGGTCTGCACCAGAGCCTTCAATGCTTCCACATATGGTTCTCGGTTGTTGGTCTGGGCCACAGCAGCGTCATTCACAGGAGCAAGACGCTCTATCAGTGAGTTAAGCTCATCTGAAGATATGAACACGACCGGCTTGAAATATTTTCGTCCGGATTCATCTTCTTTTTTCACATAACCCTGAAAAGCAAGAAGAGAATTACTGTTCCTGATCATATCATACTTATCCCCTAAGGTATGCTTCAACCACTTCTCGTCAATGTCCATATCAGAATTGACAGAAGTCTTGTTATATTTGAATCCTCCTGTATTGAATGACGCGAGGACATCAATTCTTTGATTCGCAGACTCAGCACAGACACGGATCGCTTCCTGGATCATATCGGAAAGTTTAGGAAGCTCCAATTCGGTACCGAGATCCGGAAAATTGTGGGTTCCGACGTAAATGTTACTTTTTACATTGTTGTTGAGCTTATAACCATCTCTCGTTTCTTCCAATTCCACCTTTACTCCTTCACTCAGCTTAGCATACTTCTGCTTTAGGCTTTCCCTCATCAGATCCACCAGCTGACTGGTAAAAAGTTCATATGCATCATTGGCTTTCCTTCGCACCTGAAAGCCCATTATATGGACATTCTTGTCAACAAGTTTGGAAATGATATCCTCACTTTTTATGGTATTGTCTTTTCGGTCGTTTCCACAGTCTCCTACCACTAGGAGAAGGTTTGTCTGCCCATTTCGGAAGCCGAGCTCTCCAAGAGCTACGTCAATTCCCTTATACATGGCTTCTGCAAGAGTCCTGTCTGACCTATGGCTCTTAATTCCATATTCACCTCCCTTGATCAGGAATTCCTCAAATTTGGGATTATCAGGATGAGTCAGTTTGCAGATTTCAGTCACGTACTTCCCGTCTGCATAGTCCCTGTATATAACAGCACCTACTTCTACTTTATATTTTTTTCCGAAGAATCTGACACCATCCTTGATCGCCTGCTGCACTGCTGTATAAAACTCTCCCATGGATGTTGTGCCATCTATGACCACACCTATGTTTATATTTGTAAGCTCACGCAACTTCTTCTCAGACTCGGCAAGAGCTCCGCTATCATCATTGCTGATTGTCATGGTCTTTCCTCCAGCGGTTACAAATGCCGAACAGTTATATAGATTTTCCGTGCCGTTGTCCAGAAGAGGGAATCTCAGGAAATCAGGATGCATCCTATAAAAATTCTTATCATTCTCTCCGCCTGATTTTGCCTTGTAACTCAATGTGGTCGTACGTTGCTGCAGATCTGAATCCTTATAAATGTTGACCTTCTCCCCTTCCTTTGCAAAATACTCCACATCTGCCTTGTTCCATGTAGGCTCAAGACAAGATCTCTGATTCCATGAGACATAGGAATGCTCTGATACCCAGCCCAACAAGACTTTGTCAGATGTGCCATCCAATGTATGAGTCATCGCCAGCAAAGACAGATTTCCCTCACGTTTCATCACGTAGTAAAAATGCATGTTGGTCTCCAGGGTCTCATAAACACTTAGATTCTCAGGATTGCCGAAGACCTTACCCAATGTGGCATCAGCACGTCTGTCAAGATTGACACATAGAAGAGCCTTGTTGTAAATGCCGGCATCATTAGCCGGGCATGAGTGCCACAACAACAGATTGTCTATCGAGATCCAGCCCTTCGACTCCGCATATTGAGAAAACATCGGATATGCAATATCCTCAACTGGCTCTGTATATACCAAAGCATAGCCATCAACTATCTTCGCCACCCTCAATTTGTCATTGAGGTTCAGAACGGAATGTTTGGTAGAACCACCTGGAGAAGTATACGTAGGATTATTATCTCTGTCACTGAATACTATCCAGAACTTTTTGTCTCTTGTAAACTTTTTTTGGCCTAAGGCTGATGAATTCAACAGTTTATCCACAGAAGTCTGCTTCAACACGGCAGACGACTGAAGTATATCCGGATAAAAGGCCTCACACTTTTCTGGAAGGTCCGCTTGTCCGGCCATATTCATGAACGGTATAATAATCAGCAACAGCGATAAACAGATTCTTTTCATATTTTAGTAATATTAAGGGAGATCTTCTACAGGCAGCCAGTAATATTTCAGGCCATTGAATGTTCTTGTATACTTATATGGTTGAGCCTTAAGGCGCTGAAGCATATTGAATTTACGTTTGAAATCACTGACTATGGATGCATACTGCTGATGCGAAACTGCCTGATGAGAGGCAATCTCTGCAATACTGTAACCTTTCAAAGCACTTGCTGCTTCATTAAGACCGGCTACCATGTTCATGATTTCCTTATATCCGTATCTGTTCATATCTTCATCAGACACATCTGGCACCATTGACTGGATCAATGCTTTCATTGCCCTGATGTAAGGCTCGCGATCATTAGTCTGGACTACAGCAGCATCATTGACAGGAGCCAGACGTTCTATCAGTGAATTGAGCTCATCCGAAGACATGAACACAACAGGTTTGAAGAACTTACGGCCTGATTTATGAGTCTTATGAACAAACCCTTTGAAAGCAAGCAGCGAGTTGCTTTCCTTAATCTTTTCGTATCTGTCTCCCAACCTCATCTTAAGCCATGCTTCATCAATATCGATTCCGGTGTTGACAGATGTGCTGTTGGTCTTGAAGCCACCCGCATTCAATGAAGTCCAGATATCCACCTGATGGCCCACAGATTCAGAACAATGCATGATTGCCTGCTGCATCAAAGATGAAAGTTTACTTACTTCCACCTGCTGACCAAGTTCAGGAAAACTGTGAGTACCTACATAAAGAGAACTTTTAGCATCATTCAAAAGCTGGTAGCCTTCCTTTGTATCCTTGATCTGAACCTTGATGCCATCCTTAAGGGTCGCATACTTTTTCTCAAGGCTCCTTCTCATAAGATCAACAAGCTGACTGTTGAAGAGCTCATAGGCATCTTCCGTATTTCGACGGACCTGGAAGCCCATGATGCAGACATTCTTCTTCACCAGCTTATCTACGATAGCATCGCTTGTAACCTTGACGTCAGCACGGTCATTACCGCAATCGCCGACTACAAGAAGCAGGTTACTCTGCTTTGGCTTGAAGCCGAGTCTGTCCAATGCCGTGTCTATACCGACATACATCGCCTCCTCCAAAGTCCTGTCTGACTTATGGCTCTTTATTCCATAGCTACCTCCCTTGTCAAGGAACTGTTCCAATGACGGATTATCTGGACGTGTCAGCGGGCAGACTTCCGTAATGAACTCACCATCAGAATAATCACGATAGATTACCGCTCCAATCTTTACATTATATTTCTTTCCGAAAAACTTTCTTCCTTCCGCAATAGCTTCCTTCACAGCAGGATAGAAAGGAGCCATCGATGTAGTTCCATCAATCACAATTCCGATATTGATGTTACTTAATTCCTTAAGTTCTGCCTCGGAAAATCCCAAGTCGCTTTTTTCTTCAGCCTGGCTATTGTTTACAACCACAGCTCCACCCCCTGCGGACGAGAATGTAGAACAATTGTAAAGTTCCTCTGTACCATTGTCAAGAAGAGGGAATCTCAAATGATCCGGGTTCATCCTGTAATGGTGTTTGTCATACTTGGTCATTTCCCTACGGCTGAATTCAATTCTTGTGACACAGTCGGCCAGATCCGACTCCTTATAAATCGCAGCCTGAACATTCTCATCTGCAAAGTATTCAACATCTTTTATGTCCCATGTAGGTTCAATGCAAGAACGCTGATTCCATGCGACAAAAGACTGGTCGTCCACCCATCCATAGAGCACCTGGTCAGAACGTCCGTCAAGGCTGTGCGTAACTGACAGAAGAGCAAGATTGCCCTCACGTTTCATCACGAAGTAGAACTTCATGTCAGTTGCAAGCTTTTCGAATTTATTCTTGTTCTTTGGATTACGATACAGATTACCAAGGTTGGAATCAGACTTCTGATCAAGATTTACACAAAGAAGTGCTTTGTAATAAATGCCTACGTCGTCTGCAGGGCACGTGTGCCATAACAGAAGATTCTTCATCGGCACCCATCCCTTACATTCAGCATATTGCGAAATCATCGGATAAGCAATATCCGCCTGTGGCTCGGAATATACCAGAGCATAGCCGTTTTTGATCTGTGCAATCCTGACTCTTTCGTTAAACATCAGAGACTTGAATTTTGAAGATCCGTCAGGAGCTGCATATGTCGTGTTGTCATCTCTATCACTGTACACGACCCAGAAGCGCTTGTCTCTTACGTCTTTTTTCTGGCCGAAGTCCGAAGACTTCATGAGCTCATTAAGATTGCTCTCCTTGAGAACAGAAGAAGACATCAACAACTCCGGATAGAATACATGGCACTTATCCGGCAAAGACGGAGCTGCCACTGCTGTCATACAGCAGCATAAAAACAATGCAAAGAGTAAAGAAAACTTATTCATATTTATTATCTTATTATTATTCTAGTACTGTTGAAGCATAAATCCCATCTCCCGACATAAATTCTTGGTTCCGAACGGATATCTCGGGTCTATCTCCAAACCATCGTCTGAAGCATGCCATATCTGAGTTTCCACATAACCTTTATATCGGTTCAGTTCCAGATTGAAATACAATGAAGCAATCAATTCCTCATTATAATTAAACCTCCAGAAATCACGGTTTACATACCAACAGAACAGAGTAGAGATGTAAGTCGGATTCTCATCATTATCTATAAAATCATGGGTGTTGATAAGATTCATGATATTCTCATAATCAACATCCGGAAAGATTTCATGAGCAGGTTTAAGCCTCAACTCACTTATGATGTTCTTGAAATCATCTCTATTATCTCCTGGAAGATTGATCTTGACTATGATTGGTGCATCATAATTTGGAAGATAGAAAATAACCGCATAATCTTCATAACTCAATGCAGTCTCGTACACCTGCTCCAATCTATTGCATAGATCAGAAACAGGCGTCGTTCTATCATGGGCAATATAGTAAAACTCAAATGTTTGAGACTGAGCCTGAATTGTCAGAGGCAACAGAAACAACAACAATGAATAAACCAGTTTCTTCATTACATAGGATAATTTACTGCAATTGTCAATTTCTGCAATCTGTTCTGTATATCATACGACATCGAGCGCACATCTACAGACTCCCATTGTCCATTCGCAACCTTCATACACACCTCTCCCAAAGTCTTGGTCGCTCTTGGCTCACGTTCCGGATCAAGATTAACTATCTGAAGCTGCATGGAAGCAGACACACTTGCAGACATCCACTCCGGTGCATCTGACCAGGATCTTGTGACATTGAACAATTGTTCAAGTTCAGATTCAAGTATCTTCCTGAACATATGAAGCTTTGCAAAACCTTCCACTACTACGATATCCGAAGTATCTGAAGTCCTGTAGTTCTGTGCCATTACATAATACTTCTTGGAATCCGTACCTGCAATCCCCGTAAAGACACCATCAAGATTCTCTGCAACCTTCACTGAGCAGCCCTCATCACTGTAAAGGCCATAGATTATAGCATCTCCTGATTCTACCGATCCCTTTACGGAAAACTCATACACACCGCGTTTTCCGACAGGTGGTGTAACATCATCGATTACAGGGATTGTCGAAAGGACAACTACCGGTTCTTCAACAACCTCTTCCACTATAACTTCCTGACTCACATGATTATCTGCACCAACAAACACTTTTCCAAGGAAAAAACCTAAAGCTCCGCATACTACGAAGAGCAGAACAAGCAATATAATCTGACTATTTTTCATTGCAACTACATTTTAAATTTAATACCTGCGGATATCCATAATGAACTACGGTTGAAAGATATTCCGCTAATCATTGAATTGACTGCTATATGTTGAGCAGAGACAGGATCGTATACAAGCGGTCTACCCGACATGTACTTATTGGTGGTTGACAGATATGATGACAGACCATATTCATATCCAACCCGGAGCATGGCATAAAGCTTCTTCTTATACACATTGATATCCAAGCCCAGATTTACCATTGCCGCCACTTCAAAATCATTCTTTGCATATGTATTGGCCTCGATGAAACTTGTTCCTTCCCCATTTGTCGACATGAGAGTCACAGGCTTGGGCTGAGCCCCATTGATCGATGCCGTTGCCTTTATTTCATATGGGTTTACTACTGATGCCGACAGACCATAATATCCTTTGAAACCCATATTCCAACTAATGATCACGCGTGGGTCAACATTATGTTCCACCTCGAAATAAACCGGAACAAAAACATCAATATAACGCATGGCTTCACTTGCACTCTTTACCTCATAGTCTACGGTGCCGACACTATATATACCATTCTGAGGCGACTGCAAAAACTTATAAGTATAGACTCTCGGATACATCGGACTGTAAGAAAGGCTCAGATTACTCATGGATATTCCCAGACCGATATTGAGGCTCATCTTCGACCTGGCACCTGACCGAAACGCTATACCTATGTCTGTGCCTATCTCCATCGCATTGGATTGATGATTAACATCATTGCCAAGGCCTTCCAGCGAATATGCAAACGGAGCATAGCCATAACGCAGTCTGACGCGAGTATTTCGCGGAGTAAAACGGAAAGACACAACGTCATAATTATATCCCTCAAACCTTGTTTCAGGATGCACCTCAACATCCGGATCATCTACTTGTGCCTCACCATAGGAGAACATTGCCTGTCCAAATTCATTATAGTCCAGTGCCTTTCCTCCAACAGTCAAAGACTCCATGTATCTTGCGTATTGAAAGCCTTCCTCCGATGATTTATCTATAATCATAAACCTGCCCTTAGGAAACTCTTTATCTGCTGTCAGGCTTCCTGTAATCGAGCGGATGAAGCAGCGACCGGCATCAGGATCATAGCGCAGATTCATGACCATGTCAAAATCTGTATCATAATAATCATTTACAGAAAAGACATAGCCGCCCTGATCAATATAGGAGATGCTCTTACGGAAAAACACAGGAACAAACCATTCTCCATTTCTGAATGTTGCATTTCCCTTTCGGACATCCTTTATGATAACTGTCGTATTCTGAGACTGCTTCACCATTAACTGCACATATTCCGTCACAGGAATATCCTGCAGATAAGAAGGCATACCCATCATATCACAGAAGATCATAGGAGTCCCATCGTTTTCAAACAACGACTCAAAATAGTACTGGGCCTCTTCATCGTACAGGCTGGAATACTGCTCATATTCTTCCACAAGCGAAAGTATGCAGGAATTCATGATTCGTCTTTCCCTATTATCAAGCGTCTGTGCATGTGAAACAATAGAGAACAAAAAAACGAATATTGATATTATTATCTGTATCCTACGCATAATCCTACATAAAAAGACTCAATAGAAATCCAGATGCCAGACCCACGACAGCGACGAAAATCCAAGCCAACGGACTGATGGAAGATTGCTTTTTTTCCTCCTGAACCCCAAATACATTCTCCATAGGAACCGGAGTTACCGGAGCGGATGGGGCCATAGGAATATTGTCTATTTGTCTGACAGTCTGCTGCATAGCATTAGATGAAGGCGTTGCAGGATTGACAGAAGAAACCTGTGATGCAGGTTGAGGAGAAGAAGCCTGCTGCTGGACAGGGGATTCTATCGGGTCAAAATTCTCCGCCGATTTCCAAGTAGGTCTCGGTGACTCTCCATTCAAGTATTTTGTTGCGAAATCTGCCAATTGCTGTGCCGTCGGACGGTCCCATGGCTGCTTTGCCATACATGACTGGCATACCATATTAAGCGTCGGTGAAAAATCCTCCGGCAACTCCGGCATATCGGCACCCTGCTTCTGCATGCTGCCGCCCATACCGCAAAACGGCAACTCATTTGTTGCGAGTTCGAAGATTGAAACACCAAGAGACCATATATCGCTGGCTTTCACTGCCTGATACTGCTTACTGAAACGTTCCGGTCCCATGTATGAAATAGCACCTGCAGAATTCAGTGACTTTGCACTTTTTCTTAGAGTCGCACGAAGTTGCTTGCTGATGCCGAAATCCGTAATCACAAAGTCGCCATTCTTGAGTATCAAAATATTGTCTGGCTTTATATCCTGATGAATGATCGGCGGCTGCTTTGAATGTAGATATGCAAGACCGGAAGCGACATCTCTGACAAAAAGCCACAGATCATCCTCACTCATATCTCCGGCAAATTTTGATACAGAGCCATCCGGGCAGAAAGGCATTACAAGGAATGGTCTGTTATCCTCGGGGTTCACACCCAAGTAATTTGCGTGAAGAAGATTGGTATGATTCAGTTCAAAGGAAATCTGAAATTCTTTCTTGAATTCCTGAAGTCCTTTCTCATCCATTGAGACATAAACCTTGATAGCGATTTCGAGATCAGTTGCCTTGTCCGTTGCCACCCACACCTCGCCAAAAGTTCCGCTACCGATAAAACTTTTAAGCTCGTACCTGTTATCCAGTAAGTATCCTTCAGAATATTGCATATTATTGTATTATTGAGCTGGGTTAGACTTTATTGTCATGGTGGAGTCAGGTCTGTCAGAAACCACTTTTGACGAATCTTCAGCAGACTGAACCAAGGTGATTACCTTGCTGACATTAAAATGTATGTTTTTCTGTTCATCAACAGTGATTATATTGGCATGGAACGCTGCTGCAACAATTCCAACCAAAACAAGCACAAAGATGAAGAACAGGAGAATTTTCTTTCCAATTGAACCGGACTTCACAGACTTTTCCTTGACCTTCTGAGTCTTGTCCAGTTTCTCATCATCCTCACTCTTCGAGGCTGCTTCGCTTGTCGCCTTCTTTTTTCTTGAGGATCCTTCCAGCGGAGAAACGGTACTTGCAAGATTACGTTCCTTGACGCTTATACATTCGAAAAGAGCTATGGTAACATTATCATAAGCTCCCTCGTCAAATGATGCCTGGAAAAGGGCATCTCTATAATTTGCCAATCCCGGACGCTCCTGCATGAGTACCTCAAGAATCTGCTCATCCCTGACTATACCGCAAAGTCCGTCTGTACAAAGGAGAATATAATCTCCTGCTGACAGACGACGGCATACATAATCCGGACGGGCCTTGACTGGGGAATCTCCCAGGCTACGGGTAATGACATTACTGTTCGGATGATCAAAAGCCAATTCAGGATCAAGTTTTCCTGAATCCACAAGCTCCTGAACATATGAGTGATCGTTGCTCAACCTGCTCAAACCTGATTGTCTGTTGAACAGATAAGCACGAGAGTCGCCGCACCAAGCTATATGAACGACACCATCTATTATCCATGCGAGGACAACGGTCGTTCCCATTCCAGAAGTGGAAGAGTCCTCCTTCACCTTCTTTTTTATTGCCGCATCAGCTTCTACAATTATCTTTTTCAAAAAGGTTTCCACATGATTGCTGCAGTCGGCAATTTTTGAAAAATCAGAGACTTTAGAAAAGGCAGTCTTTATATAAGTCACTGCAATATCTGACGCAACTTCGCCAGCATTCATTCCACCCATTCCATCAGCTACAACCATCACACATCCATTCTCACCAAGAGAATGTACTTCATCTGCATTTCCTGGCACAAACCACTTATCCGGATAATTCATATCCGGATTAACTATGAAGTTATCCTCATTGTTACTACGCACGAGACCAACATTGGTCGCAGCTGTCATTTTGAAGGTAATATCAGACATATTTCTTGTTTATATATTAAATTCAGTATGGTGACAGCCGAAACTGCCACCATACTATTGGGTTTATCAAAGCGTAAAGCTATGCTTAGTTCAATTCCTGACCGAAGTCGTAGTATCCACCTGTCTCATTGTAGATAGTGGTACCACCTTCATACTCACGAATAGTCTTGTTGATCTTGTTGAACAGGATATTGTACTCCTTCTGAGCAGACATGAAGCTCTGCTTTCCAGATGCAAGGTAACGCTGGATAAGCACTACGTTCTCGCGGAGATCACGGATCTGGTCAATAGTATCACATTCCTTGTATTCTGTATTTGCCTGACGGAGGAACTCATTGAGGATCTCTGCCTGGTTCATTTTAGTTGCCTTCTTGAACTGCTTGAAAGCAGCATCTGTATGAATCTGATCCAGTGAAATGATCACATCCTTACGCAACCAACCCTGAGCACCACATGATACGACAAAAAGAATTGATACGAGAATAAATAAAATCTTTTTCATAATAGTGATAATTTAGTTGTTAATATTATTAATTAGAATTTCTTCAAAGCTTTTGATGACTTCTTCTCTTTATTAAGAATCACAACTTCCTCGTCCTGTGAATAGATCTTCAGGCTCTTCTGCTCTTTCTCTCTTTCCTTTTCAGCCTGCTTTTCAGCTTCTTCCTGAATCTTTCTTTCAAGATTTTCAAGCTGTGACTGAGCCTCCGATACATCTTCACCGGCCTTTGCTGCAACCTCTGCTGCAACCTCGAGCTCATTGCGGAGATTTTCTGCATTCTGGATCAAAGCCTCGCGTTCTGCCTGTGCTGCCTTGAGATTCTCCATAAGAGCCTCACGCTCAGCCTCAGACTTGTTCTGGCTTGACTCAAGCTCGTCTGTAAGTGTATCAATCATCTTCTCATTCTGCATAAGTTCTATCGTAACTGCATTAATCTGCTTCTCCTTTTCTTTCAGATCATCCTGAAGGAAATATGTCCATGTAAGAAGACCAGCTATGGCGAGTACAAGGATGATTCCCATAATCCAAAGAGCACGCTTATATGGACGGAGAGCCTGCTGACGGAAGAGGCTGAGACGCTCTGTCATACCGATGCTGCTTACAAGACTCTGCTTACCCTGAGGTACAATGAATCCCAAAAGAGGACCTTTTGATGACAGACGGATTTCATCTCCTGAATTAAGATACTGCTCTGACTGGATAGCGACACCATTGACAATTGTCAGATTGGTCTGTGACAATGGAATAAGTTTCCATCTGTCGCCCTCTTTAACGATTGCTGCATGACGACGGCTTACAGTCTCAAAACTTTCGTCAAAGCGAACCTGACAAGCAGAATCACGACCAAGTTCAACCTGATCCACGATAATCTTCTGAGATTCTCCTGCATGATGGTACAATGACTCTGTCTTATGCTCCAGAATATAATACTGACGGCCTGAAGCATTAAAAACAGCTGCCATTCCAGCACCAACTGAACCGGCTACGGTTCTTTTGTAATTTGCCTCCATAATAATGCTGTTTTAGATTAAATTATAATGTATTAATTATATGTCAAACTTTAGCTTTACGTCTCCTATGGTGATTATATCTCCCTTATTCAACAATTTTCCTCTACTGTTTATCATATCTGAGTTCACGAAGGTTCCGTTGGTAGACTCACGCCACACTCCACTTTCCGCATCCCATTGTCCATCACGTATCTGCCAGCTGGATATCCCTATATTTTCGATAGAGCAATGCCTTCTTGAGATATATGATTCAACATAATCATCTATGTGTATTACGTTTGCCACATCTCTGCCTAATGTAAGCACCTTCCTGCCGCACTGTTTCACAAGTTCATCCAGATCGTATATTCTCCCATACTCTTTTCCCTGCATTACTTTCAATGTGCGTGATGTCCTGGAGTGTACAGGAGCCGGATCAGGAACAGCATAAGATAATGGTCTCACAGGAGTACCGGTTTGAGGTACAAGTCTCATCACTTCTTCTGCAGAATGTATTCTATCCTTAAGATCCGGCACTAAACACCTGGCTATCAAAGTATCCCAATCCCTTCCCCTCGGGTTGGAAAGCAATTTCATCCTATCCCACTCACCTGCTTTTCCTCGTTTCTGGTAATGAACAAGATCATTCTGATCTTCCAACTTGCCGAAAGGCAGATCTCCTGTAATCAATTGATACATCATGACTCCGAAAGAATACAGATCGGTTGTTGGAAGCACCGTACTGTTTCCTCTGGCTCGATTAACCTGTTCCGGTGGCATATAAGCATATGTTCCGAATATTTGTGTAGGTTTACCGAATATATTCCTCTCCGTCATTCTCTTATTTCGGTCTCCGCTTATTCCAAAGTCAGTCAGCACTGCCGTACCATCGTCCTTGAACAACACGTTCTCCGGCTTAAGGTCACGATGCACCTTTCCATTGGAGTGAAGATCATGAAGGCCATTAAGCACATCCTTGGCTATACTTGCCAACGGAGCATCCGGCTTTCCCACAAACTTTGAAAGGTCGCCACCACCGCAGAACTCCATCACAATAAAAGGATTGCCTTTGAAGAAACCCGCATCGACCGAATGCACCAGATTGCGGCTTCTTATACAACTTGTCTTGTATTCCATCTCAAAACGGCTGATCAGTGGCTGTCTTATGGTAGACGGAACATCCCACAATCGGAGAAGTTTCATAGCCCACTGTCTGCCATTTGCCTCATGGACTTTATACACAACACCAAAAGAGCCCTCGCCCAAAACCTTATCAACAATATAACGCCCGCCGATCATATCTCCTGACCGGCAGTCGCATCGCTCTGGGATAACAGTCCTGTTCGAGTAGTTTGTATTCATTACTTCCGGAATCTATACTTTACTCCGCCAATCACGACAACATCATCCAGCTTCATTCTTATCGGCGACTCACCCAATGCGTCAACGGGCTCCAGCTTATATTCATCCGGATCTTCATTGGACACCAGTTCTTCCGGAATCTCACGTACAGTTGCTTTCAATGAAGATGTATGACAATGTTCCGCTATCGTCTTTGCAAATGACTTAGGATTTTCAGGCTCCTCCTTCTTCTCAACCTTTACACGGTTTATTGTTGCTCCGCAATTTGGACAATACTCAACAAATCCGACAATAGGATAACGGCATTTAGGACAAGCAGTTTCTTCCACCTGTTCAGAAACAGCAGCAGAAGCATCCATTACGGTAGCTGCCAAAGCTTTTGCCACTGGCTTGCTTACTACTTCTTCAGCACCGAATGCGACAGTTGCCTTAATCACATCTTTTGCGACTGATCCAGTATTATCTTGTGAGGAATCATCACCATTCGTCTCAGGAAGATCTTCCGGAATGGAGTCAGGAATTGGCTCTGCAAGCGGTTCAGCCGCAGACTGATTGTCAGATTCGGTTTTTTGCTCTTCTATCACCGGTTCAAACGAATCCTCATCACACTTTTCACAACGCAACGCGGAATCCTTATTGAACCAGCCACAATTGTTACATCTTTTCATAGGAATCGGGGAAACACAGAATTAGTGTGTAAAGTTACCCCCCCCCATTTTGAAAAAACAATACTTTTTTTGATTTTTTTTAGATTCCGGCTAAAAAACACATGGATAAGGATTTATTCTCTCAATCAGAGTTCATAAATTCCTATCTGCGTGAAGGACGAGAATTTATCAGTTTCCACGCAGCGAAAAGATAGGCTACGATCAGGACTGTATGAACGGCGAGCTTGGCAGCGATGAGTCCTGCGGAGGATTGGCCGATTGCAACACCGGCAAAGAACTGAGCATCCAGAAGAAGTGACAGACCATACGTGCCGCCCATAAGAACGAATATACCGGCAAGCCTTCCCCAGCGGTATGGAATCGGGTAATATCTTGCTCCAAGGATGGAACTTACGGCAAACATGACAAGGTAGCTTGCCAGATGTCCGAACGCCGCCGCCCAATAGGAATATTTCGGCATGAACAGGATGATGACTACAGCTGTGACCGCGAGTCCTGCAAGAGTTATCCATATGGCCATATTGGTCTTTCCGGAAAGTTTATACCACATGGACACATTGAAGAGCATGCCGAGAATCATATATGAAAGGAGCATGATGGGGACTATTCCCACTGCCGACCGGAACTGAGGTCCCAGGATAAGGGCGATTACATCTATATATAATATGACACCCAGGAAAACAAGACCGCAGAAGGCGGTAAAATATTCCTGGACAGATGCATACAGTTCTTTTGAGTCTTTTTCCTTAGCTCTTCGGAAAAAGAATGGTTCCGCTGCGTACCTGAACATCTGTATGAAGAGATTCATTATCACTGCAAGCTTCACAGCCGCCTGATAAAGTCCAAGGGATGAACGCCATGCCTGGGCATTGGTGTCAAAATAACGGAACAGGATGCGGTCCAGGAAGTCATTGACAACCCCTGGAAGAGCAGCCACCATCAACGGCAGTGAGTAGGCAAGCATCTGTCGAAGCAACTTCGCATCAAGTCTGAAGCTGAGTCTGAAGAACTCCGGAATAAAGAGAAGGCCACACACTACGCAGCTGATGAATATGGCGAATATTACATAACTGAAATCCGGAACAGCAGGAATGAAATGCAACAGAAAGACATCTGAGGATGTCAGGGCAGAGGTCTCTAGTCCAAGAGAAGCTGCTGCTGCCGCACAGTATTTCGGGAACCACAGAAACAGCACAAGGTTCGCCGCTGTCTCGGTAATGATCTTTATGGTCTTGAATATGGCAAATCTCAGAGCCTTGCTTTCCTGACGGAGCTTAGCAAAGAAAATGGCCGTGACTGCATCAAGAGCCAGAATCCCTCCCATATACATTATGCATGAAGAGTAGCCCTCATAACCAAGTGCAGAGGCAATGGGACCAGCAAAGGCAATCATCAGTGCAAGGAAGGTGGCACTGACACAGAAGACTGTTGCGAAGGCATTGGAATAGACCTTTTCCGGATCCACTCCTTCCTTGTTTGCAAATCGGAAACAACCGGTCTCAAGGCCGAGCACAAGAACCACCTGAAGGACAGCGATATATGCCATGAATTCAGTGACCACACCATAGCTTTCAGGAGTAAGAAGCCTGGTGTAGATCGGAACAAAAAGGAAGTTGATGATACGGGCCAGAATCGTGCTCAACCCATATATGACGGTCTGTCCCGCCAGCTGTTTCAATGGATTTGCCATAACGACCACAAAGGTATAACATTTTGGTAAATTCTTGACAAATACACGTACTGGCACAAAAAGAAAGTGTATCTTTGAAAAAATATTTATTTATGAAAAAGACGTTATTCGGAATAATGATTTTCGGAATCATGGCTTCTGCTGCAGTATCCTTCAACTCTTGTACTTGCAGCAGACAGCAGCAAACCGTTGAAACTGAACTTGATGATTCCACAAAAACAGCATTGGAAATGGAAAGACTGAAAAAAGAAGAGCCGGAATTTGACATCATCACAACACACGGCACAATGAGGGTCAAGCTATATAGCAAGACACCTAAGCACAGGGATAACTTCGTGAAGCTAGTCAAGGAGAATTACTATGACGGAATCCGCTTCCATAGGGTGATCGAAGGATTCATGATCCAGACCGGCGATCCTTTCTCCAGAGACACGTCGAAGATCGATTCATGGGGTACGGGTGGCCCGGACTATACCGTTCCTGCTGAATTCGTCAACGAATACTGGCACAAGAAAGGTGCACTGGCTGCTGCCCGTAAAGGAGATATGGCAAATCCCAAAAAGGCATCATCAGGTTCGCAGTTCTACATTGTCCACGACGAGAATGCATGTCTCCACCTCGACGGCCAGTACAGCATTTTCGGAGAGGTTACTGAAGGACTTGAAGTAATCGACAGGATTGCACAAGTTGACGTGGACAGATATGACAGACCTTATGAGGACGTCATCATCACGACTATCAAGCCTGTCTTCGTTGAACCGGAGCCACAGACAGACTCAACAGCAGTTTCTGTTGCTGACAGCACAAAGACAGAGTAGAAGGATGAAAGACCTGAAAGGAAAATTCGACACGATATTCTTCGACGCAGACGACACTCTGTGGGAAAACGAAAGATTCTTCAGGGCGGCTGAAGACCAGTTCATCGAACTGCTTGCTGACTACACCGGTCCGGAAGGAGTGCAGGACCTGCTATGGAGAAAGCAGGAAGATAATATCCCACTGTTCGGATACGGTTCAAAGACCTATATGATCGGTATGACAGACGCCGCTGTGGAGCTTTGCGGAGGACATCTTCCGGAGAGGATATATCAAGGCGTGAAGAAGATCATCACTGATCTGGCATTCCATGAATTTGAGATCGTTGATGGAGTAGAAGATACTCTGAAAGCACTGCAGGGCAGATATCGGATGATTGTAGCGACGAAAGGAGACCTGCCGGAGCAGATGAACAAATACAGGACATCCGGACTGGAAAGATATTTCCACCATTGTGAGGTTATGGAGAACAAGGATGAGAAGAATTACCTTGAACTTGCCGCAAAGCATGACCTTGATCCGGAACAGCTCCTGATGATAGGCAATTCCGTACGTTCCGACATCGCCCCGGTAGTCAACATCGGAGGAACTGCCATCCACACTCCTCACGACGTAGTCTGGGTCCACGAAATGATGGACATGCCTGAATCGGACAGAATCATCGAAGTAAAAACAATAAAGGAAATTCTGGACTATCTCCTCTGATGGTACACTTGTCTTTCCCTGAATGTTATTATCATTTCAGAGAATTTTTATCTTTAGTGCAATTTTTATCATCTCTGGATTTTTTATGTGATTCTGGTTTTTTATGTGATTTTGGATACTTTTTTGTCATTATGTATGCTTTTCTTGTCATTCCGAGCGTAGTCGAGGAATCTCTGGCACAGAATTCGCAATACACCTTAACCGAATAGTTTTTTCATAGGTTAAGTTTTAGGTTAGAATTGCGGTGGCCTTCCGATGTGAATCGGGAGGCCACTATCTGTTTGGGGTTCTTCGTGCTTTCTTCGCCACGCTATCCACGAAAAGTGGGTTTTTTATGGACAGGAGGCAGAAATTCAGGGTTCTGTCCATGAAAAGGACCCTTTTTGTGGATAAGAGGGATTCGGTCGGCTTACGCAAGGACTTGTTATTCCTGGACACAACGGACGGAGTTACCGTACTCACGTTTGTTGCCTCTCAGATCGGCACTGTCCCAGAGGAAGGAGAGGCAGTAAGCATAATAGCTGTTCGGTCTGGATGACCAATAGTAGCCGTTGCTGCCTCGACAGCAGGCATAACCGCCATTGTCATTGTAGTTCCTGTAGCCGCCGGCAGCAGGGAAAAACACCTGAGAGACTTTGTCTGTATATGTACTTGCACCGCTGAACCAATAACCTGGCTGGCCTTCTTCGGAAGTCCAAGACGAATGATTCTGACACAACTCATTCAACTCAGCATATGTAGGAACACGCCACCCGTCTGGGCAAGGATCATACTCTGTCTTCACAGGATTGTCCTCATCTCCGGAATTCCATAATTCATCTTTCTGAGGCGACAACCAGTCATACGGATAAGAAGTTAAAGTTGTCTTATAGTAATATTTCTCATTACTATTTGACTGACCGGTAGCCAATGACACAGGACCGGACATTATCATCGGAACTGTGGCATCTGAGTAATCTCCTATTATGTTATCATATATATCATAAAGCTCACCACTATATCCCTGGCCATACTTCCTTCCCCACTGGTATAGTTTGCCATACTTGAAGTCAGTTGCATTATAACCGCAGTTTACAGGTGCCCAGACAGTTTCACCAATCTTTACCCCAGGGCCATGATTGATGCCATATTCGTCAATATAGTCGCAAGGTTGAGGAACTTTATCTAGAGTGACCTCTGGCATTACCAGAAGAGACGATCGGAGTACTGAATTTTCCTTGTCTGTTTGAATAGTCTGTTCATTACCAGCGTCATCGATTACTGTCATTGTAAATCCCTTGCTGAAAAGCACTGGAGGAAGGGCGATGATGAATTCGGTTGCTGTGCTTTCATTGAGCTGGACGCCGCTGCCGCAGTCGAGAATAACTGAAGTCGATGCACCGGAAGCCATTGTGATGGCCGGCTTGGTCTCGTCGGTATAGGCTGTGACTGTTGCTGCACCTGAGAGTTTCTCATTGTTCTTTCCCTCAAGCTTGATGGACTTGACCTTCTGAGTACCTTTGAGCTGAATCTTCATTCCGCCGAGTACATTGCGGAAAGTAATGTCGTTGTCTTCACTGACGGCTACCATCGCCATTGAACCGTTGCCGAAGCTTTCAGCAGCATAGGTCTGCTCGGATGGGAGAACTACACTCAAGGTGTAATTATCACCTGACTTGATAGCCTCAACATCTGCGGAGTATGGGTAATATACCACATTGTGGTTCCACTCAGTTCCTGCAGACAAGTTACCGCCAGCAGATGTCGCCGGCTCAAAATCCGCATAGGTCTTACCGACAAAAGAGGAAATCAATTTATATTTATGTCCGTAGGATGATTTCATGAAGGCAATGATCTGGTCGCCTTCAGACCAACGGATGTTATTGTTCTCATCCATTACGGTCTTTGTAGAAGCATCATCTTCTATTGTAGCATGAAGCTCGACGCCAGACGGACGAGTTTCGGAGATTTCATTTTTCTGGCAGCCAAGGAGTGCTGCACATATTGCAAGTATTGATAGTATGTTCTTTTTCATGGTTTTCAGTATTTTAGATTCCCGATCAGGTCGGGAATGACGATGAATCGGTCGGGAAGAACAACCGGGACGGTCGAAGATTACGGTGAGACGGTCGGGAATGACGGATGTTTTACCAAACACCGTCGTTCTCGTCGATGACTTCGTTGCTGCCACAGAGCACTCCTTCGGGATAAAACTCCAGTTCTGTCAGATGCGGAGAGATATATTCGTTTTCTTCCATAATGTTTACTGCCCCCACTTTGGAAGGATTATGGTTAAAGTGCCGAGGGGGGGGTGACTGTCCTGATTCACAATTTCCAGAAACAGCCGACGGCACAAAATTCAAATTTCCGCAAAGTTCGAGAAACATTTTCATATAACCAACACTGGAATGAAATAATCCCGACAGCGTCCAATGCATTTTTTACCTTTTTGTAATTCTACGCTTCAGGTTAGAATTGCGGAGCCCTCCCGATGTGAATCGGGAGGGCTCTATCTTTATGCTGACTATCAATAAATTATATTTATAATAAAAGGGACGACTGAAAGACTTTTCCATCCCCTCAATCATCCCCTAAGCCAAAAGCGTGCAGAGCATCTTACGATGCCGTCCCTGTCAGACTACTTGCGTACCCCAATACGCCTGTAGTAAGTTGAGACTTTCTCGGTCTTCCCGAAGCGAATCCGCGTATACGACTTCACTTTAAGAAGAACAGGTACTCTTACTTCAACCTGAAGCATGAGACCAATATAAGAATAGTCTTTTTTCTTCATTTGGTTTCTACTAATTGCTGTAAAAGACATTCTGGAGATCTCAACCCTCCCGTGTGTGAAGTACAACCTTTGGCTCTGTTTCTAAAAAAATAAGGCACTTCAGTTGGGGCTGAAATGCCATATCTTTAGCAATTAGTGTCACCAAATGACTCTGCAAAAGTACGAATAATTTTCAGACCTGCAAATTTTCCAGGTTTTTAATAATACTCAAATTCCAATGTCGTATTTGAGAAATAACCACCACGGTGCTCGATTAATACGTTTGTAATTGCAGATTACACTTTTAACCTTTTTGTAATTCTATGCTTTAGGTTAGAATTGTGGAGCCCACTCGATGTGATATCGAGTGGGTTCTATCTTAGTTCTTACTATCTAATATACCTTAATAAAGACTACACACTGCATTACATCCATATAAGCAAAAAGCCACTCCGG
>JAGAKH010000096.1 GCA_017625725.1 Bacteroidales bacterium
ATCTGATGACGTGGATGAGGATGTTCTATGTTACCTCTTTCGTGTTTTCCAATATCGCGAGAATGAGGTATCATTATATCTTTGCAGAGCTGTCATGGTCTTTTTGGGAAAGAGTGAGTACTATTTCCCATATAAAATAAAGGAGGAGCTGGAGTGGGAAGTTCGAAGTGAAAGAATCAAAAGGATCAATCATGATGATATGGAGGAAATTGAGGGGTACTGGGTGATTCATGAGGAATTATATAGGTTCTTCTCTGGAAATGAAAATGGGCCATTTGGTGTTGATGAGGATATCAACTACCTTTCCGACTGCTGGTACATTCAAGACAAAGAGAAGCAGATGCTATTAGGAAGAAAGAAAGGAAGTATAAGATTACTGAATGATATGGAGGAGGAAGTGAATGAAGAGGATATAAGAGAATTGAATGATATGGTTGAGGAGGATGGAGCCAATATGCAAAGAAAACTGAATTGGCAGACCGGAGTTAGTGGAGAGTATGGAAGTGCTACTGATCCTCAAAATGAAAATAATAATGTTTCAGCTGCCTATAACTGCATTTCTTACTTGTCAATGAAGTAACGTTTATTTACTTACTTCCACACATTGTTTGTTCCATCAACATCGTTCTATACTTACAATAAACCCCACATCTTACCACATCTCCCTTCCCATCAGAAATAAAAACCAAATCAATTTCATATATGCAAACAGTCTATTCTATGTATTATGACAACCTGTTCACCTAAACACCGTTCAACAATTCCATTTTTCCATTTCCATCCAGTACCCCATTTTATCCTCTTACCAACTTCTTTTCATCCCCAACCAACTCAATTCCTTGATCCTTGTCGAATAATTTGATTTCCTACTTGTTGCCTTCTTTGCCACTACTCTCCACCTCCCCGTCGTTGCGCGATTCCCTGTTTCCCCTTTTGTCGAATGATCGAAATCGCAGGAATTCATATCTTTCAACAAGAACTATGCTTGCTTCTGTTCCTGCTATGATCTCCAAGCGCGCTGTGTCTCTGACCGTAGAATTTGGTTTGTTGTTGTCTAATTAGCGTAGCGCGGATTCGCTGGAGCTGTGGATCTCTCTAAGCCCTTCACTGAGCGTCTCGCTGAGGCTCGTCATCAGGCTCTCGTCGGAGGAGGCGAGAAGCGCATTGATAGTCAGCACAAGCGCGGCAAGCTGACTGCTCGCGAGAGAATCGAGCTTCTGGTCGATAAGGGCTCCTTCCGCGAGTACGACCAGCTGAAGGCTCACCGTTGTGTGAACTTTGGAATGGAGAAGCAGAACTACCCCGGTGATGGTGTGGTGACTGGTCACGGAACTATCAACGGTCGTCTGGTGTTCCTGTTCGCTCAGGACTTCACCGTGCTGGGAGGTTCTCTGTCCGGCACCAACGCCGAGAAGATCTGCAAGGTCATGGACAAGGCTATGGACGTGGGTGCTCCCGTCATTGGTCTGAACGACTCCGGCGGTGCCCGTATTCAGGAGGGATGCGATTCTCTGGCCGGATACTCCGAGATTTTCAAGCGCAACACTCTGTCTTCCGGAGTGATTCCCCAGATTTCCCTGATCATGGGACCTTGCGCTGGAGGTGCTGTGTACTCCCCCGCCATCACCGATTTCATCTTCATGGTGCGCGACACCTCGTACATGTTCATCACCGGACCTGACGTGGTGAAGACCGTCACTGCTGAGGACGTGACCCAGGAGGAGCTGGGTGGAGCCACCATCCACACCAAGAAGTCCGGTGTGGCTCACGGCGCCTACGACAACGACGTGGAGATGCTCCGTGCTATGCGCACCTTCTACGACTACCTCCCTCTGAACAACAAGGACGGCGTGCCTGCCCGCGTGTGCAACGATCCTCGCGAGCGTGCCGACCCCGCCCTGAACAACATCGTCCCCGCTGACGCCAACATGCCCTACGACATGAAGAAGCTGGTGAAGATGGTGGTGGACGACCACGAGTTCTTCGAGACCTCCCCCGACTTCGCCAAGAACATCGTGGTGGGTTTCGGTCG
>JAGAKH010000097.1 GCA_017625725.1 Bacteroidales bacterium
AAAAGGGCGGTGAGAAAGTAGAAATTTGGTAACTTAAAAACGAACTTTTATGAAGAAGAATCTATGGCTGCTTGCCCTATCTCTGATGCTTCCTGTCTCACTGTTTGCTCAGGATGCAAGTGCGGAATTAGTCTCTAAACGCTTGGTGGATGCCATCAATAGTGGCAAGTTCTATATGAAGACAGGAGGTAGTTTCCGTATAGATGACGGAGGCGATGCTCTGTTTGCCGAAATGCAAATGGAAACAGCTACAAAGGGGGAAGTTTCGATGAACCGTGTGACCACCAATGGGATGGAGAATGTAATTCTCTCGGCCAACGGATACAACTATGTGTTGGATGAGGCAAAGAAGACCTATACCGCACAAGCCATTGACAACAAACAAGGTGGCAGTATGGAGAAACTGACATTTGTCCGCCAAGGAACCTGTAAGCTGAACGGTGCAGACTATTATTATGACGAGTGGAAAACGGCCAGCGGACACAGATTTGTATTCTATTACAACAGCCCCAAAGTGGCTGCCATTGAAATGATGGGAACAGGGCTTAGTAGTGAAGAAATGGCAGGCCCGATGAGCCTGCTCTCGTTCAACTCGTCCATTCCTAAGAGTATGTATTTCTGCCTCGGCAACGAATGGAAGAAAGGTAATGCCTCTACTTCCGCTATGGGCAGTATAGACCCTACGGCTTTCATTCCCGACAATATTGAAGGAATGGAAGATTTGCCGGAAGGAATCAATATAAAAGATTTGATGAGCGGCAAGGTGGATCAAAAAGCCTTGATACAGAAATATGTCAAGGAAGAGGACTTGCCCGAAGGAATGAGTATGAATGATGTGATGAAGATGATGGGAGGAACGAACTTGAATGATGCAATGAAACATCTTACTCCAGAACAGAAGAAGATAATGCAGCAACAAGGTGTTGATCTGTCAGCTTTACAGAATATGGGTAACCAACAAGTGGCTGCACAAAAACAAGCGATGCAGATGCAGCAGCAACAGCAAACGATGGTTGCTAATGCTCCCGAACCTCCTCGATGCGGCACACCGTGGACGGACAACACACAAGGCGTGGAGATGTCAGCCGGTATCCACTTGGGAGAATTGGCTTTGAGCGGAAAGCGTCCGACACCTCGTGATAGTTATGTTTATTTAGCAGATTTCCAAGGCACTCCTGCAACCACAGGCCCACGAATCGACCTGAACGTAACAGACGAAGGTGTATGGTTGGCTTTCGAGGAAATCAACAAGGAGATAGAGCAAATGAGTGATGAAGAAGCCTTGTCGTATGTGGATGCCATCAGTGGCGATGCCTTGACCTGTGCCGAAGTGAATCTGATAACGGGACAAATGATAGAGCGTGCGATAGCAGCCTGTATGATTAACCCCTCTTCGTACACCTACAACAATGCCGGTATGCTGTTCGTCCATATCGCCGATGACAAGCACGCCTTGGACTACTTCAAGCAAGCCGAGAAGATAGATCCGGAAAATCCTGCTGTGCTCACTAATATTGCAGATTGCTATTTGGCAAGCAATAATACCGCAGAGGTAGAAAAGTATGTAGCCAAGGCATTGATGTTTGCCCCCGATTA
>JAGAKH010000098.1 GCA_017625725.1 Bacteroidales bacterium
AACGCTGCAATGGTGGATCGATTTATTGCAATGTCCGGAAAATCTCCGAACATGCGATTAAATAACACTGATTTCAAAGAACTTTTATTCTACGGCGTTCGCGCCGCGGTGTAACTTTTATAATTTTACCGAACTATTGTTTCATAATGGTTCACATCAATACACTGGAACAACGATGTCCGGACCGTTGAAGCCAGGATCGATGGAAACTCCACCGCTCGACTCCTGCATAAGGAAACGTCCTTCTACAAGGGTGTAATGGTTACGCTTGACAGGAACGTTTACATTGGTATGTCGGGCGAGTTCCACTCCGTCCTTGTCCTTAAGGATGAGCTGCATCTTGACATCGGTGTCATCGATGGCTGGAGTAAGAACATAGTCAAATCCCATGATCGCATGCTTGGTGTCAATCTGTTTGAGCTTAGCCTTGAAAGTATAAGGGAAGGATGCGTCGTTCGCACGGTCTGTGAAGACGTTGAATGAGTTCGGAAGGAAGCTTGAATAAGTGATCTCGAAGACATAGTCGTCGATATTGAATTCAGGCACCTTCGTGATACCGGCAAGTTCTGCTTCTTCGGCCTTGGTCTTCTGGACTTTGGTGATGAAGTCTTCAAGGTCGTTGGTAAGGAAGAAGTACTTACCCTGGATACGTCCCATTTCAATGGTTCCGCTCACAGGTGGAATCTCAGAACCGTAACGGATCACTTCCACCTCAGTGGTTCCGACGAAGGCATCACGCCAGTCGGTGTTTCCATGATATTTTTCCGAAAGATTGAGACGGATACCCTTCTTCCAGTCATCGGTAATGTAGAAATAATCAGATGATGTGCCAGGAAGCACATAGTCGGCCCAAGCACGGAAGAGGTATTTTCCTTCATCAATGCTGATCTTGACCTTGTATTCATCCAACTGTGAAGCATCCTCATCGGTAAATACCCATCTCTGAGCAGCATCACGTCCGTATGATCCGTCTGCAAGCATTCTGTATGCCTCGATAATGTATCTGACATCGTATGATGCATGGTCGGAAAGGTCCTGAGCATAGAGTTCTTCATTCTTGATGTCTACGTCAGCCTTGGTCTGAGCCGGGAACTGAACTGTCTTGTAGTAAGGGAAGTCCAGTTCGAAGGTCAGCGTAAGGTTGACATCTGCAGGCTTTGGTACCGGGAACTCATGAATACATGAGACCAGAAGAAGCAGAGCTGCGAAAGCGAGAGCATTAATTCTTTTCATCATTTCTTCCCTCCCTTTCCTTTAAGTTCTGCAAACTTGTATGTGAACGAGATCGACACATTGTCGACACCGAACCAGGTCTTGCGGATCGCGGTCCTATGGTAAGGTCCGTTCTCCTCGTTGTAGAACATATCATACTTTGAGTCATATACTCCTCCACCGATCTGGAACTCCATACCCCAGCGAGGAGCATTCTTGAACTGGAATGCATAACCGAGGTCAAGTCCACCACCGTAGGAAGGTCTGCATCCGTGGTGGTCCTGAATACGATAATCACCGTCGAGTGCGAAATTATACCAGCCCATTCCAAAGTGAGCTCCTACAAAGAAGCCCTCGTTCTTTCCCTTTGTCAGCCATGGATAATATCTGAGTCCCGGCTGGAAGGAGAGGCCTCTGAACTTGATGGTTGGTTTGAAGTAATCAAGTCCACCGGAATAGTGTATAGGCATTGCAAATGCAAGATGCGGGATAATGTCAATCTCAATTGCAAGATTGGCCCCGAGCATTCCCCATCCGATAAGGTTGGTCTTCAAGGTCATGTCCATAGTGTACTGGTTGACAAATGGCATCGGGTCAAGGACAGGGCCTGAAGTTTCCAGAGGCGTATACTTGAATGCTTCCTCAGACACCACTTCCTCATCCTGATCGAAGACTTTTTCAAAAGGATTTGTCTCAACCATCACATAGATGATCGAGAAACGGAGCAGTGAAAAATAGTTTTCGTATAAGTAATACCATGTCTTTCCGCCGTTCAAGGCTTTGATTCTGTACTCAGGATCTGAGCCATTGGCATTCCTGAGGATCTTGAGGGTCGCGTCCCTGTCCGGAACGTTCTTATCTTCCTCCACGAACTTGAGCAGACCATCGTAATCTTCAGGAACCGTTCTTACCACGACCAGAGAATCAGGAAGGTCGATATGGTCCCTGAGATAATCCGACATACTCTTGGCACGGGCACCGGACAATCTGGTGTTGATTGCAACAGTTCCTTCAGGAGAGGCTGTCGCCAAAATGTCCACTTCCTGTAGGTAGAATAGCGGCGAATATTCAAATGCCTTCATTCTCTGAATAAAAGCATCACATCGTTCGGCGTTCCCCTTGTAGGCGGGATCGAACTTGGTTGAATTCTGTCGGAAGTACACCTGTAAAGTGTCTCCCACCTGCTGAGCAGACATGGTAAAACTCAGCAGAAAGAAAAACAACCCAAATCGTAACTTCTTGTTAGTCAAAAACATGTATCGAAAAACTTTTATATACATAGCAATGGAAAATCCACAATTGCTCTATTCAATCGTAGATTTTCATCTGAAAACGGATACAAAAGTACTGTTTAATGACAAAAATTACAAGAAAAATCGACAAAAATTTCAAGGGTTATTATTATAAATTTAAGTTTCGCAAGTGCTAAAATGATGTAATAAAAAAGGCTAAAGTGTTTGATAATTCGGTGATTATCACTATATTAAAGTCGCCAAACAAAAACATAGAACCCTTTAGCCATGAACAAAAATAGACATATTATCGG
>JAGAKH010000099.1 GCA_017625725.1 Bacteroidales bacterium
CTGATAATGTCTTGTTTCTGTACCATCTCGATCATTTTTACTTTTGTTAATCTTTGAGCCGCAAAAGTAGCTCGACTAACCTCTCGAGTGGTATACTTTTAAATTATTATGCTGGTACGTTTTTCAGTTACTATCTACAAGACCTACCCTATGGAATCAATACCATTAGAAAGTATTGGGACATAGCCAAGACCGATGGCGAGGTAGAGCAGAATCCTAACAAGGCGAGCAAGCGTGAGAAACTTGCACAAGAACAAGAGAGAAAGCGTATTGAGTTCCTTGATTCATTGCCGATTGAGTATATCAAGGAGTATCTCAATAGGAGAGAATCCAATGTCGAGACACCAGTTTCAATAAAACCCATAAAGCCAATTCAGAAGCCTATAGAAGTGCCTCTGACTGAGGAAGACCTATCTAAATCGGCACAGGCTAAGAGAGCATTAGTGTCAGTGGCTAATGGCTTAAAACGAAAAGCAAGCGGTAAGGATGTAATACTCAATGGGGTTGAGATTCCATTCAATCCCAAGTCATATCCAATAGATGATGTTATTCTATATAGTAGCAAGGTGGAGCCACAGAACAGAATGCTAGGACATCACTATGAATGTTTAATTGAGTTTAGAGGGGTCGAGTTCTATGGAGTAGAACAGATGCATTCCGCACTTAAGTTCAATGAGCGACCATATATCCTCAACGACATTATGACAGCAACTAACGGAGTACAGGCAAAACGAAGAAGCCATAAGTATTCTGACTTGTCGCTGTATGATAGTGATTACAGCATTAAGGACGCCCGTATTACAGCACTATGTTTCCTATTCAAGTATCTGTCAGTCAAGGAGTACAGAGATAGGATGCGTGAGTTGAGGGGAAAGGTCTTATATGAGCATAAGGGAGAGTACGAGGGTGGCAATCGAATGAATGCAGATAAGACGATGCTAGTAGGAAACAATTTAGATGGTCGTCTTATGATGGCTGTTCGAGATATGATGCTTAAGTATGAAGATGAGGCATTGTTGTTAGCCGAAGAAAAGAAAGGAGATACACTTAATAACATTGAGAGGGAACAGGTGCTTAATGAAGTCCTGAATAATGTAAGGCGTACATTTGAAAATGATAAACAGGTCAAGAAAGATACAGACAATGTCATCAAATACATAAAGGAGCATACTGAGATTATCCCATTAAAGCGATATTGGCCAGGGGACGATGTCAAAGCAATACTCATTGAGTTTGATAATTGTGTGTTCAACACATCTGCTGATAATGAAGTAAGGAAGGCTAAGGGAGCGAAGATAACCAACTGGAAGAAGTTTTACAAGGAGTATATTCCGCAATACGAACTACACGAAGGATGGAACGAGGTTTTCAAATGGGCTGACGAAAATGGGATACTAATTGGAGTCATAGGTAAGGCTAAGAAAGAACTTGTTGAGGAGACATTTAATCAATATGGATTAAGGTATAATGCCATAGTATATGCTGGCAATGCTAGCAGACAGCACGGATATGATATAATTGATAATCTTAAGATTAAACCACAACAAGTAATCGGGTATATAAGCGGAACTAAGCAAGGTCAAAAGCAGGCTGAGGCAAATGGATTCCGCTTCTATGGGGCGACTTGGGATACAAACGACCTCAATGTATTAAGTACGGGAACGACTATATCTAAACCGACTGAGATAATAGATATATTAGAGGGAGTCTAATTTTAAGATTGAAAAAATCTGGAAAAATCAATGGAAAGGACAAGGGGTATGGGGATTGAAAAAAGGGTACGCTACAATGTGAATCTCGGATAACACTTGTGAAAAGTGAAAAACCGCCCACCCCATAATGGTCGTACCAATCTGTATAAACGGAGACCTCAACTGGGTATAAAGACCTAATAATTACATTAGATTCACAGATGAAAATTAAACCATAAAAACAATATAAAACATTGAAAAACAATATCTTATAACGCAACAAGAGAATCGAAAAACAGAGTAAACAATACGACTTCTAATTAACTACGACTAATCATAGATATTTTATGGATACTCAACTGATATACAATTACTTAGCAGACCTTAAAACAGGTTACTGCAATACCATTGAGGAGTACAAGCAGAAGATTACAGCCTCTGAGATTGGATTCCGAGCAGCCTACACCCAGTACCTTGCAGAGACTGATGGTAAAGGCGTAAACCTCATCCTGAGTGATTTCCAAGAGTTTCAAGAGACCATAGATGCAATGGTTAAAGAGGATAAAAACCATAGACACTATGAGCAGTTCGTATATGCCTCAGAGAAGACGGATGAGGCTATTGTGTATATGAGGAGAGCGAGAGAGCAATATACTACTGGAGAAGAATCCACAAGACCTCAACGTGCATCAAAGGTCAATGATACAGACGAGAGGGTTATAAGCGGAACAGAAGGACTTGCAAGATTCTTAGGATGTAGTAAGTCTATGGCATTCTCAGTCATTAAAGATGGAGTCTTGAAGAAAGAGGGAATCCAATACAAGGTCGGTAATTGTTGGAAGTTTAATGCAGAGAGATTGAAGGATTTTCTGAGAATCCACCCAAATCTTTTAGCAGACATCCGTTGTATTAGGTAGATTCTTGGGTGGATTTTTGGGTGGATAGTAATCGAAAAGAGGTTGTAAGTTGCTGATAATCAGCGCATTACAACCTCTTTTCTGCGGTGGGAGGGGGATTCGAACCCCCGGTACGGTTACCCGTACGTCAGTTTAGCAAACTGGTGGTTTAAGCCACTCACCCATCCCACCAAACTGACCTTCTTTTTTGATAGGACTGCAAATATATATTATTTTTAATGATTCACCAAATAAAACTTAATTTTCACACAGGTTCCTTGCTGGCGACAGATAAATGACAGATGTGCCCAACACTGCGGAAAAATGCAGCACTGGGCACATCCGGAATCATATTATACTACTGCTTGGCTATGTTTTCACGCATGTCGGTGTCGGCCTGAAGATTCTTCATCCTGTAATAGTCCATTATTCCAAGATTTCCTGAACGGAACGCTTCTGCCATTGCGAGTGGAACCTCTGCTTCTGCTTCTATCACACGTGCCCTTGCCTCCTGAGCCTTTGCCTTCATTTCCTGTTCAAGGGCAACAGCCATAGCTCTACGCTCCTCGGCACGAGCCTGGGCAATGTTCTTGTCCGCTTCCGCCTGGTCCATCTGAAGAACTGCACCGATGTTCTTTCCTATATCGATATCAGCGATGTCGATAGAGAGTATTTCAAATGCTGTTCCTGCATCGAGTCCCTTATTAAGCACAACCTTGGAAATGCTGTCAGGATTCTCCAGCACCAACTTATGGCTTTCTGCAGAACCGATTGAAGAAACGATTCCTTCACCGACACGGGCCAGGACTGTTTCCTCTCCTGCACCACCGACCAGCTGTTTGATATTTGCACGGACTGTCACCCTTGCCTTGGCTATAAGCTGGATACCGTCCTTGGCTACAGCCGTTACCGGAGGTGTGTTTATCACCTTAGGGTTCACTGACATCTGTACAGCCTCAAATACATCTCGACCTGCAAGATCAATGGCAGCTGCCATCTTGAAATCGAGGGAAATATTTGCCTTGTCAGCAGATATCAGGGCATTTACCACCTTAGGGACATTTCCTTTCGCAAGATAATGTGCCTCAAGTTCATTTGCATACAGTTTCAGTCCGGCCTTAGTTCCTGTTACCATAGCCATCACGATTGTATTAGGAGATACACCTCTCCATCTCATCAGCACCAGCTGAATGAGTGAAATCCTTACTCCTGAAATAAGAGCCTGGAACCATAGTGTAACAGGGAAGAACCAAAGGAATATCACCAGTCCGATGATAGCCACTACTCCCCAGATAATCATCATTGCATCCATAATCTATTGTTTTATAAGTTAAATTTCACTAAACCTCATCTAGACCCACTTCACTTACATAGACTTTATTGTCCTCAATCAGCACAATCTCCACATCGACACCAGGGTCTATAATACCTTCCAAAGCCTTGACTTCCACCACATCATCACCAAAACGGACCGTTCCTACAGGAGCCAGGCGGGTGACTGTCTTGCCACGTAATCCAACATTTACAGAAACTGTAACAGAATCAATTGCCTTGGAATCTATGTTTGTCTCCAATGCAAACTTCTTCCATGTCTTTGCCCTTAGTGCATAAACCAGAAGAAGAATGACTAAAACAGAATTGACAATAGTCACAATGACACCAGCGGTGTGACTGACCTGGCTGAATGCACAGAAACACGAACCCACCAAAGACAACAATCCAAGAACTCCGGCGACTCCTACTCCAGGAACAAGAAGAGCCTCGGCCAGCAACAGAATCAGACCTACGATTATCAATGTTATAATCAACCCCATATCAATTATTTTTTAACTGTTTCCATCTGTCTTGACGTAACGTCTGAAATACCCATGGCCCTTATGAATTCAGCTATCCTGTTTACCTCTTCCCGGCGATTGAAAGGTCCCACGATGTACGAAACGGTTCCATCTGGTTCGGTAATCTTTGCAATATCTTTCCCTGGTGACTGCTGACGGATTCCGTTTGATACAGCCTCTTCCAATTCTCCACCCTCCGGCCTTATCCTCAGTTCAAAGAACTCTTCAGCCTTCTTTCCTTCCTGAGATCTCGCATATGATACCGATATGGATTTTCCATCCTTGAATGCGACTATAAACGCACTTCTGAAACCTCTTCTCTTAACTGTATTAAGCCTTGAAAGAACATCTGAATATGTTCTGAACAGACCTACCCTATAAACATACTTTCCTTTCTGTGTCTTCTCCTCAAACACAGGACTCAAACCCTTGAGATCACGAATCTTAGCCTTTGATGAGACGCTGAAAATCTGTATCTGATAGACAATTCCGTCCGGCAAGGTATGATCCTCCGCAAAACGTCCCTCATCAAGAACCATGAAAGAATAATCGAATGTAGGCTCCGGAGATTCCACATTCAGCATAAGAGCATCCCCATACTGCATTTTACGGAAAACGTATTCCGCATTATCACAAACCACTTCCTGATCCGCTTCTTTCTGAAGCTTCTCCGGATCTATAACAACACCACTGAAAAGAAATTCAAGTTCGATTTTCTGAAGCAGACCGGTCGCCGTTGCGAGAGAATCTTGAAATGACTTCAGACTCTGCGAATATCTTGATATATCCTTGTCCAGGACAGATACATAGTATTCGATAGAATCACGATATGACTTGACAACATCCATCTGCTTGAGATAGCGTCTGATATCAACATTTTCAGATTCCGGAGACCGGACGTCTACATGCTTTTTTTTGTTCCCGGCAGGAATGAGTTCTGAAATTCTCAACAGTTCTTCCGGATCATCCACTGCCTTCCTGACAGGAAGGTTATCAGGTTCAAGTACATACACCCATACGCTATCCTCACTGCAATCCCTGTTTGAGGCAAAAATCATATTTCCTTCCTCTGTGTCTATAAAAAGAAAATCATCTGCTGGTGAAGAAAAAGGAAAACCCAGATTCTCAGGAACAGACCAGTCATTGATATCACTGTTCCATTCTGAAACATAAACATCGAACCCTCCAACACCATAAAGACCCTCAGAAGAAAAATACAGTTTCTTTCCATCGGATGATACCATCGGAAATATTTCATTCGAAGCGGAGGTAACATGCTCGTTCAGAAGAGACGGAAGAGTCCATAAGGAGTCCTTTAATGATGTACGGTAAAGATTTCTGAAACCCTCCTGATCTTCAGCAGAAAAATATATGGTACTTGCTTCATTTGGTGCATACATTGCTGTCGTATACTTATGCACAGTCGAATCCAGCTGATTCGGAGTCTTCCTCCATGCCCTGTCGGCCAGGGGATAATAAAGATAGAAATCCTTTACAGAAAATCTATGCCTTGCAAGAACAGAAGGAATATAAACAACACCCGCCATGCTTTTACCGTTCTCGGAAAGAAGTATCCTATCGTTTATTTCAACCCTCTTAAGAGAATCTGACGTGTTTTCCAAGGCTTCCCTATAGACCGCCAAAGACTCATCAAAACGATATACCCTGCGTAAGGAATCGCCTTTTTCCAACAAGGACTCATTATTCTGAGCTGTCACTCGTAAAGAAAAAATCAGCGACAAAGCACAAAGAAGATATATAAAGGGGGTTTTATTCGTCATTTCTTAAACAACTGTCATTTATATCCTACAAAAATAGCAATTATTTGAATAAAGAGCCGATAAATCGAGCTTGTTTCTTCATTTATTAGAAAAAAATCGTAAATTTGTGCCCTATTTTGCGGATGGTATGCAGACACCTGATCAGACCGTCCAATGAATTGACAATAAATATCATTAAAACAATAATTATTATGCAAAGTAAAGGTGCTATCAGATTTGTGGCAATTCTGCTCGCAATCGCATGCCTTTGGCAGCTTTCCTTCACTCTTGTTACCAAGATTCAGGAAAACAAGGCTGAAAATTATGCCGAAGCTGCTGTAAAGGCTGCACAGGAATCTGCCGCATTCGGCAAGGTTTCAGAGATGGACAAGGCTTTCTACCTTGATTCAATCAGAAAGGTGGAAAACAGACATTACATCGACTCCATCTCATCCGAGAAAGTTTATTTCGGATACACATTCAAAGATGTAAAGGCAAAGGAAATCAACCTTGGTCTCGACCTCAAGGGCGGTATGAACGTCATGCTTCAGGTTCAGCTCAAGGATCTTGTCAAGGCTCTCGCAGGCGGTAACAATGCAAAGGAGTTCACTGACGCTCTTGCTCTTGCTGAGCAGCGCAGCGTAAACTCACGCCAGGACTTCATCACTCTTTTCGCTGAGGCTTGGGAGGAAACATCAAACGGAATGCCTCTCGCACAGATCTTCGGTACATACGAGATGAGAGACAAGATCGGTCCTGAATCAACAGACGCAGAGGTTATCGAGGTTATCAGAGGTGAGTCTGAGAGTGCTATCTCCAACTCATTCAACGTACTCAGAAACCGTATCGACCGCTTTGGTGTGACTCAGCCAAACATCCTCAAGCTTGGTAACAGCGGACGTATTCTCGTCGAGCTCCCAGGTGTAAAGGAGCCTGAGCGTGTGAGAAAGCTCCTCCAGGGAACAGCATCCCTCGAGTTCTGGGCTACATACGACAATACCGAGATCGAAGGCTATCTTGCTGAAGCAAATGCTGCACTTGCTGAAATGTTTGCTGCCGAGGAAGAGACTGTAGCTCAGGAGCAGACTCCAGCTGAAGGCGAGGACCTTCTCGAAGAGGAGATCCAGCAGGGTCAGAACGAGGCTGCTGCAAATGAGGCATTCATGAAGCAGAACCCTCTCTTCTCTATTCTCCAGCCATCAGGTGCAAGAGGAAACGCATGTATCGGTTATGCAAACTATGCTGATACAGCAAAGATCAACAAGTATCTTGCAATGCCTCAGATCAAGGCATTCTTCCCACCAGAATTCAGACCAATGTGGACTGTGAAGGCTTCTCAGTTCATCCCTGGCGGAAACGTATTCGAACTCGTTGCAATCAAGGCTACTTCACGTGACGGAAAGGCACCTCTCGACGGTGGTGTCGTTACAGATGCACGTGTTCAGTATGGTAATACAGGCGGAAACCCTGAGGTTTCAATGTCAATGAATGCTGAGGGTGCAAACACCTGGGCACGCATGACAAAGGACAATATCGGAAAGCAGATCGCTATCGTTCTCGACGGAATGGTTTATTCTTACCCTACAGTTCAGAGCGAGATCTCAGGCGGTAGCTCACAGATCACAGGTAACTTCACTCTTGAAGAGGCAGAAGACCTTGCAAACGTCCTCAAGTCAGGTAAGCTTCCTGCACCTGCAACCATCATTCAGGAGCAGGTTGTAGGTCCATCTCTCGGTGCCGAGTCAATCAATGCAGGTCTCATCTCATTCGTGATCGCATTCGTTCTCGTGCTTATATACATGGTTCTCTTCTATCAGGGTGCAGGTCTCATCGCTGACGTAGCTCTCCTTGTAAACGTTCTCTTCCTCTTCGGAACCCTCGTTTCATTCGGTGCCGTCCTCACTCTCCCTGGTATTGCCGGTCTCGTATTGACACTCGGTATGGCAGTGGATGCCAACGTGATCATCTATGAGCGTGTAAAAGAGGAACTCCGTGCAGGCAAGGGTCTCAGTAAGGCTATCTCTGACGGTTACAAGAATGCTTACTCAGCTATCATCGACGGTCAGCTCACTACATTCCTTACCGGTGTCGTTCTCTTCATCTTCGGTTCAGGTCCAGTTCAGGGATTTGCAACAACCCTCATCATCGGTATCATCACATCTGTCCTCACTTCTGTATTCATCACAAGAATCATCTTTGACGACAGATTGGTAAAGGGAAAGAACATCACATTCGACAACAAGGTTACAAGAAACTTCCTCCAGAATACAAAGATCGACTTCCTCGGAAAGAAGAAGATCGCATACCTTGTTTCAGGAGCCCTCATCCTTATCTCTCTTGTTTCTATCTTCACCAAGGGCTTCACATACGGTGTTGACTTCACAGGTGGACGTACTTACGTTGTAAGATTCGACAAGCCTGTAACAGCAGAGGAGGTTCGTGCAGCCGCTATCGCAGAATTCGACGGAGCTGTAGAGGTTAAGCAGTTCGGTGGTGAAAGCCAGATGAAGATCACTACACAGTATCTTGTTGAGAATGAGTCAACTGATGCAGACGCTGAGGTTGAGACAAAGCTCTACAACGCATTGAAGGGCTTCTTCGCAACAGAGCTTACATTCGATGAATTTACATCTACTCTTGATAACCCTAACGGTATCATCAGCTCTGACAAGGTTGGTCCTACAATAGCAAACGACATCACAAGAAATGCAATCATCGCCGTTATCATTGCTCTCTTCGTGATCTTCGCATACATTGCAGTACGATTCAAGGGATGGACATGGGGTCTCGGTGGTGTTACCGGTCTTGCACACACAGCACTCATCGTGATCGGATTCTTCTCACTCTTCTCAGGAATCCTTCCGTTCAGCCTTGATATCGACCAGACATTCATCGCTGCCATCCTTACAATCATCGGTTACGCAATCAACGATACAGTGGTTATCTTCGACCGTATCCGCGAGTACAAGACCCTTCATCCTAAGGCTGACTTCAAGCAGAATGTAAATGAAGCTCTTAACAGCACACTCTCACGTACAATGAACACCTCACTCACAACCCTCATCACAATGATTGCAATCGCAATCTTCGGTGGTGAAGTGATCAGAGGTCTCGCAGTTGCATTGATTCTCGGTATCATCATCGGTACCTACGCTTCAATCTTCATTGCAACTCCTATCATGTTCGACGTAACCAAGAAGGCTGCTGAGAAGAAGGCTAACAAATAATATAATAACGCTATGAAAAGATTTCTATATATTATTACATCTATACTTCTTTTGGGCATGACATCATGCTCAAAAGAAGCTAGATTAATGGGTACTTGGGAATGTGAATCTGCCGTTGTCGTTCTTCCGGACGGTTCAGAAATCTCAGCAAGTGCAGCAGAGGCAGGTGTCAATGTGACACTTATCTTCAAAGGAGAAGGTAAAGTTGATATAAGTCAGAACATTGAAGGAGTCGGCTTCAGTATTGAATCTACATATACAGATGAAACCATCAATTTAATGGGAAGAAATTGCGAATACGAACTTGATGGTGATACTTTACGTATAAAAACACTCGGAAGTATCTCTGATAATGAAGGAACAATGACCTTGATATTCAAAAAGAAATAAAAGCAATTTCTCACTAATTCATTGTTGATAACTTTTCCCTCTGACAGACAAAGACTTGTCTTCAGAGGGAATTTTATTTTTGACAGGCACTGTCTTTTTGTATATCTTTGTTTCCCTTAAAGAAACAAGCTATGTCCTTCGTCCATCTCCATGTACATACACAGTATTCCATCCTTGACGGCCAGTCATCAATAAGCGGGCTTTTTGAGCGTGCAAAAGAACTAGGTATGCCGGCTCTGGCTATAACTGACCATGGAAACATGTATGGTGTCAAGGAATTCCTGAAGGTGGCTAAGAAATACCCGGAAATAAAACCGATAATAGGCTGTGAAATCTACGTCACAAGACACTATGACCATAAGCTGAAGGACAAGGACCACAGAGGATATTATCATCTCATTCTTCTTGCGAAGAACTACAACGGCTACAAGAACCTTATGAAGATCGTGTCCACCGGACATATCGAAGGAAAGTATTACGACAAGCCGAGAGTCAGACATGAGATTGTTGAACAATATTCTGAAGATCTCATATGCTGCTCAGCATGTATTGCCGGTGAAATACCTAGAAACATCCTTGCCGGTGACATGGCAGCCGCAGAAAAGGCCGTCGAATGGCACAAAAGGGTCTTCGGAGATGATTATTACCTTGAGGTTCAGCTCCACAAGACGCAGATACCAGGCCTTTCCCAGGAGGTCTATGAAAGGCAGCTGATAGCAAATGAGGGAATATTCGAACTGGCTGAAAAGACCGGAACCAAAGTTGTTGCTACCAATGACGTACATTTTGTACGAAAGGAAGATGGTCCGGCACATGACCGTCTGATCTGCCTTACAACCAATGCCTATCTTGACGATCCGGACAGACTCCGTTATACTCAACAGGAATACCTGAAAAGCGAGGAAGAGATGCTGGACATTTTCTACAAGCATCCGGAAACCCTCAGCAATACATTGGAAGTAGCCGAAAAAATAACCAGCTACAAAATTGACAAGGATCCGATTCTACCAAAATTCGACCTTCCAGAGGCCTTTCTTGCAGATATAGACACCTATCTGGAAAGATATCGCCATATCATAGATGAAGGACGTTGCGATAAGAACGGAAACGAACGTGGTGAAGAGTTCTGCAATTCCGTAGCCTTCCTATGCCACCTTACATATAAGGGAGCTGAGGAAAGATACGGTGAGACTCTCAACGATGAACAGGCGGAACGAATTGAATTCGAACTTAAGACCATATGCAAGATGGGATTCCCTGACTACTTCCTCATCGTTCAGGATTTCATCGCTGCCGCCCGTTCTGAGGGCATATCTGTAGGACCAGGACGTGGATCTGCAGCCGGTTCGGCCGTTGCCTACTGCCTGAAGATAACCAATATCGACCCTATCAAATATGACCTTCTGTTCGAGCGTTTCCTTAATCCTGACCGTATAAACATGCCTGATGTCGACATCGATTTCGACGACGACGGAAGATACAGGGTATTCCAATATATAGAGGAAAAATACGGAAAAGACCACATTTCCCATGTGATCACTTACGGAACTATGGCCGCAAAAAGTGCCATAAAGGATGTTGCCAGGGTGAGCAATATGCCTATTCCTGAGTCAAACAGACTCACAAAGATGATTCCGGACAAACCTATCGTGCAGATGGAGGACACAGAGGAACCTTTCAATGAAAACGATACTCTTGAAGAGGGACAGAAACTCATTGAGAAGAATGTTGAAATAGATGATCCTGAGAATCCGGGACAGAAGATAAGTGTCAAGAAGAAATTCAAGAAATACAAGAAGGAAGTAAGCTATAAGCCAAAGCTCAAGAACTGTTACAAATTGATTCCTGAACTGAAGGAAGAGATTGCCAGTGGTACAGATGAGGTAAAGGATGTACTCAACTATGCAGAAAAGCTGGAAGGCTGTATCCGTCAGACCGGTGTACACGCATGTGCCATGATCATCGGACGAGGAAACCTAACGGAATATATTCCTATCTGCATCGCTAATGACAAGCTCACAGGTGAAGAGGTGTGGGTTTCACAGTATGACGGACACTATATAGAGGAAGTAGGAATGCTGAAGATGGACTTCCTCGGACTCAGAACCCTGTCTATCATCAAGGAATGCCAGGCAAACATAAAGAAACGCCACGGATTGGAGTTCGACATAGAGAAGATTCCTATCGATGACCCTGAAACCTATGCTTTGTACGGACGCGGAGACACGACCAGTGTATTCCAGTTCGAATCGCCGGGAATGAAGGAATGGCTGATCAAGCTCCAGCCTACACGTTTCGAAGACCTCATCGCGATGAATGCCCTGTATCGTCCTGGCCCTATGGACTATATTCCTGACTTCGTTGACAGAAAGCAGGGAAGGAAACCGATTGAATATGACCTTCCGGCAATGGAGGAGATTCTTCAGGATACCTATGGTATCACGGTCTATCAGGAACAGGTGATGCTTCTTTCACGTAAGCTTGCCGACTTCACAAGAGGTGAGGCCGACACTCTGCGTAAAGCAATGGGAAAGAAAATCATTGACCTTCTTAACTCTCTGAAAGACAAATTTATAAATGGAGGTATCAAGAACGGACACCCTCAGGAGATTCTCGAAAAGATATGGAAGGACTGGGTCAAGTTCGCTTCTTATGCCTTCAATAAGTCCCATGCTACCTGCTACGCATGGGTGAGCTACCAGACCGGATGGCTCAAGGCTCACTACCCGGCCGAATTCCAGGCTGCCAATCTCACGAAGAATCTCTCCAATATGGATGAGATCAAGAAGATCATGGATGACTGCAAGAAGAACGGAATCAAGGTGCTTAATCCTGATATCAACGAGTCAGATTCAAAGTTCACAGTAAACAAGCAGGGAGAAATCCGTTTCGGCCTTGGTGGCATCAAGGGATTCGGTGACAACATTGTCAGGGCAATCCTTAAGGAAAGGGAAGAAAAGGGAGGATTTGCCGATATATATGACTTTATTGAAAGGATGTCCGGAACGGTCAACAGAAAGGCATTCGAATCACTTCTGCACTCTGGTGCCTTCGACAGCTTCGGTATATGCAGGAAACAGTTCATCCTGCCATGCAAGGGTGGAGACACATTCATTGATGCCTTGCTGAGGTATGGAGAATTCTACAAGAAAGACTGCATGGAAAGCAGCGTGTCGCTTTTCGGAGAAGTGGAAGAATTGAAGCCGGAAAGGCCTGAAATTCCTCCTATGCAGGGAGAGGAAGACATACTTGAAAAGCTGAAGCAGGAAAAGGAACTTGTGGGAATGTATCTGTCTTCTCACCCGCTTGACCAATATCAGTTCGAACTCGAAAATTTCACTTCATGCCAGGTCAGTGAAATAGATGCTCTGGTCAGCGAATGTGAAGCTAAAAAGACTAAACAGAAGGCAAATATAGCTGGTTTTGTCACCTCTTATCAGCAGATGACCACCAAGACAGGCCGTCCTTGGTCAAAGACTGTGATAGAAGACTATGGCGGCAGTTACGAACTCGCTCTTTTCGGTAAGGATCATGAAGCATTCATGAGTTATATGCAGCTTCATAATGCCATATTCATTGAGGGTGAGATAGATGAAAAATATTTCCTTAAACCGGAAGAGAGGGCACAGGGAAAGACTTCTCCTTACGGATTCAAGGTCAAGAATGTCATGCTTCTGGGTAATGTGACAGATTCTTTCATAAAAGGATTTTCATTAAGCATCACTACAACTATGCTGAATCAGGAATTCAGGGAAAAACTTGTCAGGCTCATCAAGAACAACAAGGGAAACGTTCCGCTGACCATGTTCCTTTATGATCCTGAAAAGAAATGGAACATAGAATTCCTCTCACGTAAGTTCAAGGTTGCCGTCACAGCACAGCTTATTGAAGAGCTGCAGAAAGCCGGTATTATGTACAGTGTGCTTAAAAAATAAGCCTTGCGAAAATAGGATAATGGTCAGAAATGAATGACCTGTCGGCATATTTCTTCGTAACTGTCTGATATTCAAGACAGGAGCTAAATCCAGACACATATATGTAGTCAATGATTGCTGCAGACTTCTCTTTGCCCCAATTATTGAACGTCCTGTGATTGTCTGTCTTGAGAGCAATCTTACGGGTTGAATTCATGATTGAATCCAGTTCCTTGAGTGCGGGGTTGTCAGGTCTTATGTTGAAATCTCCCGTCAGGACCATCGGATAACCCTCATCATTCATCTCCTTTATCTTATTGACGATAAGGGCAAGACCGTTCTTCTGGGCTTCCTTTCCCACGTGATCCAGATGCGTATTCACAAAATAGAATCTGTTGCCGGTCTTCTTGTCCTGCATCAAGGCCCATGTTGCCGTCCTCATGCATGCTGCATCCCATCCCATTGAAGGCTTCTCCGGGGTTTCAGACAGCCAGAAAGTTCCGGACTTTATCATCCTTACGGTCTTTTTGTTCCAGAAGATGGACATGAATTCACCCTTCTTCTTTCCATCATCCCTGCCCACGCCGACATTGTCATAGTCTCGGAAATTATCCTCAAGAAAACGTATCTGCTCATACATTGCTTCCTGAACACCGAACACATCAGGTTTCTGGTCATCAATCATCAGTCCTGTTGCCGGATACCTGTATTTCCACGAATTTGTTCCGTCATTGCCTATTGCCAGCCTGATATTGTATGACATGACCTTCAGTTCTTCTGAAACCTGCTTCTTCTGAGCAGAAGCTGCAAAAGAAAGCAGCAATAAAGCTGCTGTTATCAATGTAAGAGTACGTTTCATCTTATCTTTATAATATGTCTCCTGCAAAATTACTTAATTTATTGTATTTTTGCATAAATACATAACGATATGGCAGAAGAAACTTTCTCAGACCTCGGCAGAATCGAGGCTATTGCTAAACTTTACGAAGGGACACCATATAAACCTTTTGAAAGCAGCTGGTTCGAGACATCCGGCAAAAGCTTCATCACTTCCCAATCGAGAACCTTTCTTGAGGGCATAGACTTCGACCTGATATACTTTCCTCTCAAGCATCTCGGTTATAAATGCGTGACCGCAGTAACCGGAGAACTTTATGTAGAGATGTCACATCCTCGCACATTGGATATCCGGCTCGGAATATCATCAAAGCTGGATTTCAAAGAGATAAAGGATATATGGGAAGGTATTGTAAGTGCGGCGAAGGAACATGGATATTCAAAAGTCTCTCTTGATCTTCTGCCGTCTCCTAACGGACTTTCTGTCAGCGTATCCGCAACAGGGGAAACTTCACAGCTTACCGCAAAAAGACGTCCTGCAGGCAAAAGCATGGACCTTATCTGCGTATCGGATAACCTTGGTGCGGCATTCATGGGATTCCAGGTACTTGAAAGAGAAAAAAGGAAATTTGAAAAAAGCGGAGATGCAAAGGCACAGCCTGAACTTGAAGAATATAAGCATCTGGTAGGAGCTTATCTCAAACCTCAGCTTAATCCTCAGACAATAAGCCAGTTGGAAGATTCAGAGGTAATCCCGTCATTCGGATATATGGTAAGCAGAGGTCTTGCCGATGCTGTCAGAAGACTTTCCAGAGACAGCGGTCTTGGTGCTAAGATATATGTAGACAAACTTCCTTTTGCAGGAAAGACCTTCGATCTTGGAAAGGAACTGAATATAGACCCTGTTTCAGCCGCCCTCAACGGCGGAGAAGATTACAGAATGCTGTTTACCATTCCTATCGGCAAACATGATAAATTCCGCCATGATTTCCAGACATTCGACATAATCGGACATCTGGCAAAACCAGAGGTAGGAGCAGTCATCGTAACACCTGACGGTGTGGAGCTCCCGCTTAAGGCACAAGGATGGAAGAATGACTGATATTGAATGGAAACAAGACAAACTTCAGTATAAAATAAGAGCCGGATGAAGTGATTTCATCCGGCTCTTATAAGTATTTATGTGAATGATTATGCAAGCTTACGAGCTCCGTCGCTGATTATAACAGGGATAACGATAGGCTCATGACCGTATTTCTCAGCAAATGATGTCTTTGCCTTCTCGATGAATGCATCATAAAGTTCTTCCTTTACGAGGTTGATTGTGCATCCTCCGAAACCACCGCCCATGATTCTTGAACCGGTAACACCGCATTCCTGAGCTACTGTTGCAAGGAAATCAAGTTCTTCACAAGAGACTTCATAATCCTTAGACATTCCCCAGTGAGTCTCATACATGCGTGCTCCAACTGTCTCATAATCACCTTTCTCAAGGGCATCACAAACATCGAGTACTCTTCTCTCTTCTCCTATCACATAACGGGCTCTCATGAAATCCTCTTCAGAAATCTGATCTTTGATTGCCTCAAGCTGCTCCATTGTAGCACCACGAAGGAACTCCTGACCAAGAATCTTTGCCACACGCTCACATGAAGCACGACGATCGTTATAAGGAGAACCTACGAGTTCATGCTTTACACATGAATTAAGGAGAACAAGTCTATAACCGTGCTGTGCAGGATCGAATGGGAAATATGCGAATTCCATAGAACGACAGTCAAGACGCATAAGATGACCTGCCTTGCCGAAAACTGAAGCGAACTGGTCCATGATACCGCACTTTACGCCGCAATAGTTATGCTCAGTGCTCTGTCCGATCCTTGCAAGCTCAAACTTGTCGATGTTAAGGTCGAAAAGAGTGTTGAGAGCAAATGCGAATGTACTTTCAAGAGCTGCAGATGAAGACATTCCGGCTCCAAGAGGAACATCACCCGCAAATACTGTGTTGAAACCTCCGATCTTACCGCCTCTCTTCTGGATTTCGCGGCATACTCCGAAGATATAACGTGCCCAGCTCTGTGCAGGAACGTCCTCCTCATTGAGACCGAATTCACTGTATTCGTTAAGGTCAAGTGCAAAAGCACGTACTCTTTCTGTTCCATTAAGTTTGATTTCAGCAATCATGCCTTTATCAATAGCTCCCGGAAATACGAATCCGCCATTATAGTCAGTGTGCTCACCGATAAGATTGATTCTACCTGCAGAAGCGAAGAACTCTCCTTCAGTCTGAAAAAGGGTCTGGAATTTTTCAGCAATTTTCTGTTTCATAGTCAGAGTGTATTAATTATTGTGAATATTCTTAAAATAAATCTTTCAAAGATAGTAATATATGATGATTAAACAACCTTCTGCAATGATAGATTCGTGTCAAAAACATAGAAAATCCTATCAATCAAACATCAGAACTATAGGAAGATGATCACTGACACCACCAATATACCGGGGACCTGAATATGTCCTTAACGGTTTATAGCCTGCATAGACATTATCCCATGTCATAAGAAAATATGGCTTGTATATAAACATATTACAGTCCAGATCGTAATCTGTAAAGAATATATCTATCAATTCCCACCTGCCTTCGTACCTAATTGTTCCCTCCCCTCTCCTAAACTTTTTCTCACCGTGATTGAACATTATTCTATCCAAAGGTCTGAAATTATCGGAATCCGGAGTTTCATTAAAGTCACCCATAGCTATAACTGCGTCAGAAACACTATTATTTTCCAAAGAATCACATAAAAAGACCAACTTATCCATTACTATCTTACGACGCTTTTCAGAGGCCTTTTCACCGCCGTATTTTGAGGGATGATGATTTACCAGAAATTCCAGTCTCCTGCCTGTTGATTCCTCGAGACTGACAAGAAGAATATCCCTTGTCCTGACTGGTACTCCTTCATCATAGGGAGTAAATGTACGGCTTCCCAGATATCTGAAGGAAGATTTTCTATAAATCAGTGCTACATCTATTCCACGCCTGTCTGACGAATCATAATGGATTATCTCATAATCATACTTTCTGAGCAGGGTTGACCTTATGAGTTTCTCCAGAACTCCCCTGTTCTCTATTTCTGCAAAGCCTATTACATCCGGAATACGGCCATAGCTGTCCGCCATTGATATTATTGTCTTGGCTACAGCATCACACTTGATATAGAACCTGTTCCTGGTCCATCTTCTATTGCCAGAATACGAAAAATCTCTGTCTGACTGCCCTGTAGATGTATCGGTCCAATCAAAGAAGTTTTCAAGATTCCAGAATGCAACAAGCAATGAATCTGAAGTATTCGAATATGAAATTATGGAATGAATCAAAAGAACCGCCCCTACTGCCAATCTCCTCATGACTTTAATATCTTTAATGACTAACCGTCTGCAAGATAGAACTAAAAATATTTTAAACAAAGGAAAAGATAGCTTAAATTTGCGGACTGTTCGAATATTGATTATTTATTATTTAAAAATAGAATATATGGCACTTAAATGCGGTATTGTAGGACTCCCAAATGTAGGTAAATCGACATTATTCAATTGTGTAAGCTCTGGAAAGGCTCAGAGTGCAAACTTTCCTTTCTGCACAATAGAACCGAATATCGGATCGACAATCGTTCCTGACAAGAGACTGGAAGTTCTTGAAAGCCTATGCAATCCTAAGAGAGTTATTCCGGCAACTGTAGAAATAGTAGACATCGCAGGACTTGTAAAAGGTGCCAGTAAGGGTGAAGGACTTGGAAACCAGTTCCTGGCAAACATACGTGAGACAGATGCAATACTTCACGTCCTCCGTTGCTTCGATGATCCCAATATCGTTCACGTTGACGGTAGCGTGGATCCGGTACGTGATAAGGAGGTCATTGACTGTGAACTTCAGCTCAAGGATCTTGAAACAGTAGAAAACAGGATTGCAAAGGTTCAGAAGCAGGCCCAGACAGGTGGAGACAAGAATGCAAAGAAACTGTATGAACTTCTTGTCAAATATAAGAGTGCCCTTGAGCAGGGAAAGTCATGCCGCACTGTGAAGCCGGAGAATGCAGAAGAAGAACAGCTGGCTAAGGAACTCTTCCTTCTTACCAACAAGCCTGTAATGTATGTATGCAACGTAGACGAGGCTTCAGCTAAAGACGGAAACAGATATGTGGAAGAGGTACGCGAGGCAGTCAAGGATGAAGATGCCCAGATTCTTGTGATTGCAGCAAAGATAGAGTCAGACATAGCTGAGCTCGAAAGCTATGAAGAAAGACAGATGTTCCTGGAAGAAATGGGACTTGAGGAATCAGGAGTAGTAAGACTTATCCAGAGTGCATATTCCCTCCTTAATCTCAGGACATATTTTACAGCAGGAGCTGACGAGTGCCGTGCATGGACAATAAACAAAGGAGATAAGGCTCCTAAGGCCGCTGGCGTTATCCACACTGATTTCGAGAAAGGATTCATCAGGGCTGAGGTGATCAAGTACGAAGACTTTGTAGAACTAAAGTCTGAAGCTGCCTGCAGGGCTGCAGGAAAACTGGGAATAGAAGGAAAGGAATATGTCGTTCAGGATGGAGACATCATGCATTTCCTCTTCAATGTCTGATATGGAACTGATATAAAAAAGAAATGGCGGCTGATTTTCTCAGCCGCCATTTTCATTATATGGTACATATCCATTAATAGAATCTTGCTCTGTTATCTTTTACATCAGCATCATCCATCATTACAGGAACAACCATCTGAGTTGTATACTGGGCCATCTGAGCATCACGTGCCTTGGCATCATCCTCTGTGAAGAATGCACCTGTATCGTGACCTGTCACCTTATATACATATACTCCGATATTTCCTGCTACAGGACCGCAGATCTTACCCTCTTCAGCAACAGATGCTGCACCAACAAACTTAGGATCAAGACCCTGAGATGTGAGTGATGAGAAAGCTACGCCTTCCTTAGTGCTTACTGTTGTACCGAGTGCATCTGCAATCGCCTGCATATCCTCAAGACCTGCAACCTTCTCAGCAACCTCTGCTGCCTTCTTCTCAGCTGCCTTCTCATTATAAAGGAAATTGCTGATTGATACAGCTACATCCTTAACATCAGAATAGCCTTCATTATAAATCTTCTTGAGAGCCGCTACGATGAAGTAGTTATTGTTTATGGTCATGATGTTTGAAGCATCACCTTCCTTAGCTTCGAATGCCCATCTGGTAACTTCCTTTGTATTCTCAATAGCACCAAGACGGTTAGAGCTTTCAAGCATCTTGTTTACAGGATGAGCATAAACTCCTTCCTCAGTAAGAGCCTTCTGGAAGTTCTCATACTTACCTGCTGCCTTTGTTGCGAATGTATTGGCCTTTGCATAGAATCCGTTAACAGTCTCCTTGCTTGGAACAGCTGCCTTTTCGAGAATTGCAACCTTAACCTTATCAACTGGCTTTGTAGCATCAAGAACCTCGAATACAAGACCGCCAAGAGTTACCTTCGAATTCTTCTTAGCAACCATAAGATCTTCATAACCAGGAGTCTGTGTAATCCACATAGGCTCCGCTACGTTAAGAAGGCTGTCAACATTCTCTGAATTTGCAGGAACATATTTCACAAATACAGAATCCGCTACCTTAGCTGACTCCATAACCTTAACTGCATAGAAGACATCATCCTTGGTAATAACCTGTGAAACTCCCTTATCCTTGCCGAATGCAAAATCATTCACTTCCTTTGCAACAGAGTTGAGTTCACCTGCCTTATACCAGTGATTGTCATACTGTCTGTCTGAGTTTGCCATAAGGAAGCTCTTCATGTTTTCAGCAGCTGCGAACTCATCATACACATCGATAAGAGCCTGATTTGCTGCTGCAATATCTTCAGCTGAAGGAACAACCTCAAATACTACATACTCAATATCCCTGCTTGCCTGCTGCTTGTAGAACTTCTTGTGAGCATCATAGTAAGCCTTGATTTCCTTATCAGAAACAACAATTGTAGAATCCTTCTGATAACCGAACGGAACCATTACAAACTCAACATTGAATGTATTGTTGTTCTCAGCCACCTTTTCTGCCATCATTGCAGGTGTAGTGACATTACTCTGAGTAAAGAGAGAATAATATTTCGAGTAATACTGCTGAGTCATTGCAGTATTGATAAGATTATCCCAATAAAGTTTGAGGCGTCCTGTTTCATCAGAATTCACATAAGACCTGAATTCGTTGAACATATCAGCAGAGA
>JAGAKH010000100.1 GCA_017625725.1 Bacteroidales bacterium
ACAATTTCTCAAACGTTAGGCTTTGTGTTATTTGAGAAAGTGCCTATAAATCAATTGTTTAACAAAAATCAAAATTCCGTTTCAACTGACGAATATCCTAACTTATTCAGTATTAATTAGTTTAAACGGGACAGTAGTGTAATAAAGAATAATTATCATGGAAATCAACAACATCGGAAACAATGCAGGTATTCTTTGGAATGCCCTCAATTCTAATGGAAAGATGACTGAGACCAAGCTTAAGAAGGAGTCTGGTCTTGCAAGTGCAGAGTTCTACACTGCACTCGGATGGCTTGCTCGTGAGGGCAAGGTAAGCACTGTTGTAGAGACAAGGTGCGGAAAGGATTGCGAGTATTATACACTTAACGCATAATATCCGGATACATCTGGAATTGAAGACGGGGCCGACATCAAATTGATGCTGGCCTCAATTTTTTTTTTGATTTTCTTGGGGGGGGGCAATATTTTTCTATATTTGCATAAAAATCCCTGTATATGAAACGTTACTTGACAATCTTCCTTTTGGCTGCAGCTTCTTTCTGTACTATATCAAGGGCCCAGATCTATGATATGGAAACCATCAATAAGTACATGACTGTCAATGTGAAGCTTACTTTGGAAGACCGTAAGGACAAGGAGCCTATCGGTTATGCATCAGTTTACCTCATCCCTGAGGGTGACACTACAATCACGCATTTCGCCATTTCCGATCCTGAAGGAAAGGTTGCCTTTGACAATGTCATTTCCGGAAGGTATCAGCTTAATGCTGAAATGATCGGCTATCATCCATTCAGAAGAGTGTTTGATTTTTCTTCTCATGATAATGACCTTGGAGCAATCAGGCTTGAAATCAATAAGGAATATATAGATGCCTCTACAATTACAGCAGTAGGTAATCCTATTACTGTCAAAAAGGATACAATTGAATATAATGCTTCTTCATTCAAGGTGGGGGCGGATGCTGTTCTGGGAGACCTGTTGAAGAAAATGCCGGGAATGGAAGTAAATGAGAGCGGTGAAGTAAGTGTAAACGGTGAAAAGGTCGATAGGATCACTGTCGGTGGAAGGACCTTCTTTTTCGATGATCCGTCAATGGCCGTGCAGAATCTTCCGGCAAAGATTGTAGATAAGGTCAGGATCTTTGACAAGGTTGACGAGGATGCAAGAAGATCTGGAATCGCCCGGGAATCTGATAAGGAAAAGCACATGGATGTCCAACTGAAGGAGGAATATAAGAAAGGTGTATTCGGAAATCTGAAACTTGGTGTGGGATATGCCCTCGATCCGAGACTGAAGGAGGAAACACATTTTGACAGAAGCTATCTTTATGACGGCACAGCCATGATGGCGGCATACGGAGAGAAGGACCAGCTCACTGTAATTGCAAGAGGGCAGAACTTCCCGGCGGGAGATTCCAAAATTATGATTGTATCTCGGTCAAATGATAAGCTTGATGTTGCGAATGGACTTGCCAGCCAGGTAAGTACTGCAGCCAATTACAATACGGCCCGCATACCTGGAACCGATGCGACAGTTTCTGTAAAGTATGGATATTCAAGGAAGGAGGCGATGGAACGTTCCAATATGACTTCCTATCTGAACGATGGAGGTGAAATGGTCACGGACGGGTTATTCACAGGAACCGGCGATGAACATAATTTCAGGACTTTTGTGGATGTTGTGAATCAGTCATCTGACAGGTACCATTTCAAGATTCAACCGTCCCTTTCCATCTCCAGGAAAAACAGAGTATTTGCGGATAACTCTTCTGTCAGGAATATGACGGAGACTTTAAATTCATCGTCTTTATCCGAGACATCAGAAACCGGTCTTATGAGTTGGTCTGTCCTGCTTAACGGAGGCTTGAGCAAAATCGGAGGAAAGGACCGCAGAACTTTCAATGCCATTGTCAATTTCATGCATGACAGCAGTCAGGGAAACAGCATTGAGAACAGTATTCTGAACAATAGCGGATCAGCATCACAGAGATTCCTTGGATATGACAAGAACAGCGGGTCTTTCAGGGTATTCGCAAATCTGTCATATTCAGAACCTTTTTCTGATGAACTTTCCCTGAATGTGAATGTCAAGGCGGGGAGTGGAAATTCAAAAGACGTAGAGTCAGCAACCGATCTTCTTACGGGAAAGCACAGCGACTACCTGTCTTCTGGAAATTATATCAGGAACACTGAACTGCAGGAGCATATACTTCTTCAGTATTCACACAGTCCGCACAATCTTCAGGCCGGATTTTCATTATATGAAACCTACAATGAAACCGCTATAAGGTCTCTAGGTGTGGATTCAGTGACCGGAAAAGACGAGTGGCTGTTGAATTGGTCTCCTTCTGTGGATTACCAATATAAAAAGGGCTCACTGAGTCTGAATACATCATATTCCGGAACGACGACTACCCCTAGTGGAAAGCAATTGTCATCGGTTCTGGAACTTTCGGATCCCGTTAACATAAGCACAGGAAATATATATCTGAAGCCAAGCATGCTCCATTCTGCATCCATGAGTCTGAAGTTCAGTGCGTCACAGACCTATACCTTCCTGAACTTCAATTTAAGCGGCCATCTTAACCAGAACAAAATCGTGTCGGCCAGCTGGTACGACAGTCAGGCCATAAGGTATTCAATACCTGTCAATTCACGTAAACCTGCAGGAGATGTCTTTGCATACCTGTCCTTCAATCAGCATTTGGGAAAGAAGAAGAATCTTTCATTTTCTGTAAGTGCAAATTTCAGATGCGGAGTTTCGACAGGATATCAGGCCTTGGGAATTCAGGATGGTTTCAATGTAGAGGATTTTGATTATACCAGGTTCATGGGTGCTTTCTGGGGAAATCCTGACGGAGATCTTTTCTATGGCGGAAAAAGCGGTTTCGCTGAGAGCAACGTTTCTTCACTGAACTACAATATACGTACCGGTCTGAAGTACAAGCTGGATAATTTCAGCACAGAGGCATCCTATAACATGCATAATAACAAATCAGTATATTCATTGAATCCAAGGGCTGATGTTGATGTCTGGAATCATACCTTCAAGTGGGATGCGATTCTTACGACGGCCAATAAATGGGAACTTCAGTCTGATCTTCAGTATGTAATGTATAGAGGTCATGCTCCGGGTTTCGGAGAACCGGAACTTATCTGGAATCTCAGTGTAGCCAAGACTTTCAAAGGAGTCACTTTGTCACTTAAGGGAGCGGATCTTTTCAACAGTACACGCAATCTTAACCGCGAGGTCGAGGCAGATTTTGTCAGGGAGACATATAATCTTGTTATAGGAAGATATGTCATGTTCAGCGTAGTCTTCAATTTCGGAAAGATGAATGCTAAGCAGTCCCAGAAGGCGGCAATGGCCATGTATAGGACGGGATTCTAAAAACAACGAGGGTACAGAAATATCGTCTGATTTCTGTACCCTCGCTTTATATATATCACCTGTTATAGGTTCTGAATGTATTCGTGGATTGCAGCTGCAGCTTTTCTTCCGGCACCCATTGCCAGAATCACGGTTGCGGCTCCTGTCACGGCATCACCACCTGCGAAGACTCCAGGCCGGCTTGTCGTTCCATTCTCATCTGCAACGATGCAGCCTCTGCGTGTTGTTTCAAGTCCTGCAGTTGTTCTGGCAATCAAAGGATTAGGTGATGTTCCCAGCGACATGATTACAGTCTCTGTCTCGATGTCGAACTCCGATCCCGGGATCTCCACCGGTGAGCGTCTTCCACTTTCGTCCGGTTCGCCGAGTTCCATCCTTATGCACCTTACTCCGCACACCCATCCGTTCTCATCACCAAGGATTTCCACTGGATTGGTAAGCATGGCAAACTGTATTCCTTCCTCTTTAGCATGGTGGACCTCCTCCTTACGTGCCGGAAGCTCGTTCTCCGTACGGCGGTAAACGATAGTGGTTTCTGCACCAAGACGAAGTGCAGTGCGTGCAGCATCCATTGCCACATTTCCCCCGCCTACGACAACAACTTTCTTTCCAGCATGGATAGGAGTGTCGTAATCATCACGGTATGCCTTCATCAGGTTGTTCCTGGTCAGGAATTCGTTTGCAGAGAATACACCGTTGAAGTGCTCGCCAGGGATATTCATGAAACGTGGAAGTCCTGCCCCTGAACCTATGAATACAGCGTCGAATCCTTCGTCGTCCATAAGCCTGTCTATTGTTACTGTACGGCCGGCTATGACGTTTGTCTCGATCGTTACTCCAAGTGCCTTCACTGCAGCTATTTCTGCGGCGACAACCTTGTCTTTAGGAAGACGGAACTCCGGAATACCATATTCAAGCACTCCTCCAGGACGATGCAGAGCTTCGAAAACTGTAACCTTATATCCGAGTTTTGCAAGGTCTGATGCACATGCAAGGCCTGCAGGACCACTTCCAATGACTGCAACCTTATGGCCGTTTGCCGGTGCGACAACAGGTTTTACACCTCCGTTTTCGCGACTCCAGTCAGCTACGAATCTCTCGAGCTTGCCTATGGCAACCGGCTCTCCCTTTACTCCGAGAATACAGCTGCCTTCACACTGTGTCTCCTGAGGACACACACGACCGCATATTGCCGGAAGTGAAGAGTCTTCTGCGATGATTTCTGCGGCTCTTGCGAAATTACCAGCTGCGACCTCATTTATGAATGTCGGAATCTTGACGCTTACAGGGCATGCTCCCACGCATCTGGGATTCTTGCAGTTTAGACATCTTGAGGCCTCTAACTGAGCCTCTTCAGCATTATATCCGTAGCAAACCTCTTCAAAGTTGGTTGCACGTACTTTTGGATCCTGTTCTCTTACAGGAACTCTAGGAATCTTGTTTGCCATTATTTTCCCCTCCCGATTCTGCAGGTGTGATGCTCTGTCGCTTCACGCTCCTCTGTACAATACATTCTCTGACGGCGCATAGCTTCGTCGAAATCCACGAGATATCCGTCGAATTCAGGTCCTTCAACGCATGCGAAACGAACCTTTCCGCCCACGGTCACTCGGCAGGCACCGCACATTCCGGTGCCGTCAACCATAAGAGTGTTCAATGACACAATTACAGGAAGTTCAAGCTTCCTGCATGTCAGGGTTGCGAATTTCATCATTATCATCGGACCGATGGCAATAGCCTGGTCGTATTTCTTTCCGTCTTCATTCACCAGCTTTTCTAGCATTGCGGTGACAAGTCCCTTGAAGCCTTCCGAACCGTCGTCTGTGCAGATGTAGAGATTGTCGCATACCGACTCCATCTCCTCTTTATATATGATAAGGTCCTTGGTCTTTGCTCCGATGATAACATCGACTGCAACACCTCTTTCATGCAGCCATTTTACCTGTGGATACACAGGTGCGGTTCCGACACCTCCCGCAATGAATACATACTTCTTTGATGCGAGCTCCTCTGCTGATTTTTCAGTGAAATCGGATGGAATACCAAGAGGACCGACAACATCTGCAAATGAGTCACCTTCTTCATATGAGCAAATTTCAGAAGTGGATGCTCCGATCTTCTGTGTCACGATTGTGACTGTACCCGCCTCTGCGTCATAATCGCTGATAGTGAGCGGGATGCGTTCTCCCTGCTCGTCAGCCCTCACGATGAGGAACTGCCCCGGCTGTGCCGCAGAAGCGAGGCGAGGAGCCTCGACCTTCATGCGACAGATTGTAGGGGTCAGCATATCTTTGCGAACAATCTTATACATATATGGCTGTTATTTTTTGTTTTCTTCCTTTTCGCTGTGTTCTGCTTCCAGAGTAGGGGCACTCTCCTTATATTTGAATCTGCGGATCTTCTGGGTCGCAGTCTTTTCAAAAGGTTCCTTCATGACCTCTACTGAGCTTACCTGAGATGACTTGCTCACGTTCTTGTTCACCATCTTCAGGACCTTTGCCTTCCAGTTGTCAAGCTTTTCGTAAATCTTGTCCTCTCCTTCCTTATCCCACTGTATGAAGTTTTCTGCCGGCTGGACCAGAGCAACAAGGCGTCCGTTTCTTTCTACCACAATTGATTCTCCCACACCTTCCATGTTGTTGATGACATTTTCAATCTCCTCAGGATAGATGTTTTCTCCTGACGGACCAAGAATCATGTTGTTGTTACGTCCCTTTATGCTGAATCTTCCCTTGGAATCCTGTACTGCGATGTCATTTGTACGGAACCATCCGTCTTCAGTGAATACACTCTTTGTGCGTACAGGATCCTTGTAATATCCGAGCATCACATTCGGACCCTTGGCAACGATTTCACCTTCACCAGTTTCAGGATTTACATTATGGAGCTTGAGCTTTACATTATGAACCGGATAACCGAACGAGCCGACCTTTCTCCACCTGTGCATCGAGTAGCCGAGAAGCGGTGATGTCTCTGTCAGACCATAACCTATTGCATATGGGAAACCGGCACAGAGCAGGAAGTCCTCCACTTCGGGGTCGAGCTTTGCTCCTCCGATTCCATAGAATGACATGTGTCCTCCGAATGTCGCCTTGAGTTTCATGCCGATGATTCTGCACATGAGCTTGTGCATGTGCTGATTCATCCAGGTGAGTGTACGGCTCTTCTGTATTGTAGGCAGCACACTTCCCTTGTATACTTTTTCAATGATCAGCGGAACTGTGAGCATTGTAGTAGGCCTTACAATCTTGAATGCCTTCATCAGGAGAGAAGCGACAGGCGGCTTCGGAAGATAATAGATTGTTGCTCCGCAATACATAGGATAGAGCATGCTGATGGTCATCTCTAGTGTGTGGGCCATCGGCAGCACTGAGAGCCATCTGTCCCTCTCATCTCTCTTGCAGCAATGGTAGCAGCTGATGACGTTCGATGTGAGATTGCGGTGGCTCAGGACAACACCTTTTGCACTTCCTGTAGTTCCGGATGTGTAGATTATCGTTGCAATGTCGTCTGGAGTCGGAATGGAGGTCTTTCCGTCGCATGTGAATTTGTCGTCATCGGATTTCAGAACCTCAAAGGTGTCGATGTCTATGACGAGAGTCATCTTGTCCCTGCATTCCTGGTTCAGCTTAGAGGCAAGTTTCTGAGATATGAAGATGACCTTGCTTTCAGAATGGTTTATAATATTCGTAACCTCATTCTCGGAACTGTCCGGAAGAATCGGAATTGCTATTCTGCCGAAAGGAACGATGCTGAAGAAGGCTACCGACCAGTTCGGCATGCTCTGCGAAAGAATCGCAACCTTGTCACCGGCTCCAATACCATACTGGGTAAGTTTCTTGGAAAGGCTGTCGCACTTTGCCTTGAAAGTGCTGTAGGTGTAGCCACCTTCCTTTGTGTCATACCACTGTGTATATTGATTCTTCGGGTATACTGTCGTAGCATACTCATAAAGCTTTGCGAGGGTGTCTACATATTTTTCCCTCATACGCTTTATACGCTTGTAAAATTGTATCATATCGGATAAATATTAATGCGTAATATACAGGTCAGGATACTTTCCTGTCAGTTTCATTTCTTCGTAGATCTGCTGGATACGAGCCATGTCAGCTCTTGCGTCATCGGTGAGCTCAACTTTCTGACCGCGGCCGACACGTTTCCTGCCCCAGTCGAAATAGCCCAGATATACAGGACATCCTACCTCACGGGCGATGGTATGGAAACCGGTCTTCCACCTTTTGGTTGCCTGTCTTGTCCCTTCCGGTGCAAGTGCGAGATGGGCTATAGGTCTTTTCTTCATCTCCTTTATGGTGCTGAGTACCATCGATGCGGCATTCTTCCTATCTACAGGAAGGCCGCCGAGTTTCTTGAGCAGCCAGCCGAGAGGTCCCCAGAAGAATTCCTTTTTTATGACGCAGTATGGCTGTCCGCCGACAGACTTATAATATAGGTATGATATTACAAAGTCCCAAGCTGATGTGTGCGGCACGCCAAGGATGATGCATTTGTCTTCCGGAACTACCGGATCAACGGCTGTCCAGCCCATTGCGCGGAGTAACCATCCGCAGAATTTTCTCCACATATCTGTTGATATTAAATGTTTACGTCTTCAAGTTCTGCCTCACTTCTGAGGTGTTCGCGAATGAAATTCTGCCTGTCTATCGTGTTGTCTCCCATGTAGAATTCCATGATTTCGGAAATCGATTCCTTGTCGCTCAGCTTGACCGGATCCAGTCTCATGTCCTTGCCGATGAAATCTACGAACTCACTTGATGAAATTTCTCCAAGACCTTTGAATCTGGTGATCTCCACTCCGGTCTTAAGTTCTTTTACTGCTTTCTCCTTTTCCTCGGGGCTGTAGCAGTACTTCACTTCCTTCTTGTTCTTTACCCTGAACAGAGGCGTCTGAAGGATATGTACATGACCCTGACGGATAAGGTCGGGATAGTACTTCATGAAGAATGTCAGCACAAGCATACGGATGTGCATTCCGTCGTCATCGGCATCGGTTGCCACGATGATATTGTTGTAGCGGAGGTCTGCGGTGTCGTCTTCAACACCGAGTGCGTTGATCAGAAGATTGAGCTCTTCATTTTCGGCCACCTTCTTACGGCTTTCCTTGTAACAGTTTATAGGCTTACCTCTGAGGCTGAATACCGCCTGGGTTTCGGCATTTCTGGCTTTGGTGATCGTTCCGCTCGCCGAGTCTCCCTCAGTGATGAAGATGCTGGTGAGTTCGGCCATGTCCTTCTTTGCTGCAGGAAGCTTGTCATTGTAGTGAAGCTTGCAGTCGCGGAGCTTTCTGTTGTAGATGTTAGTCCTTTTGCTTCTCTCCTTTGTTTTCTTCTGAATGGTGGAAATTTCCTTTCTTTCCTGTTCGGAAGCCATGATCTTTTCCTGAAGGACAGGTACGATATCCTTGTGGATATGGAGGTAGTTGTCCAGATTTGTCTTTACGAAATCATTTACGAAAGACCTGATTGTAGGACCTTTTTCGTATGTATGTGTGCCGTCAGGATTGGTCGTGTCTGTTTCGAACATGTAGGTCGATCCAAGTTTTGTCTTGGTCTGACCTTCGAAGTTAGGCTCCTGGATCTGGATGCTCACGGCACCGATTATACCCTGTCTGATGTCTTCAGGTGCAAAATCCTTTTTGAAGTTTGTCTTATAGAACTCCTTGAGAGTCTTTGAAATGGCCTCTCTCATTGCAGCGAGATGCGTACCTCCGTCCCTTGTGTTCTGTCCGTTGACGAAAGATGCGATGTTTTCACCGTAGCTGTTTCCGTGTGTCATGACGATCTCGATATCCTCTCCTACAAGATGGATAGGCTGATAAAGGGGAGTCTCGGAGATGTTGTCATTGACCAGGTCAAGAAGACCGTTCTCTGACTTATAGGCTACACCGTTCAGATTGAGGGTGAGACCTTTCTTGAGGTAAGAATAGTTCTTCACCATCGATTCTACGAACTCCATTCTGTACGTGTAGTCGACGAACATGTTTTCATCAGGGGTGAACCTTACCAGAGTTCCGTTTTTCTCTTTGGTGGGACGCTGGCCTGAATCCAGAAGATTTCCTTCGCTGAAGTCGGCATATGAACTCATTCCGTCACGGAATGACTCTACATAGAAACGGGATGACAGGGCGTTGACAGCCTTTACACCGACACCATTGAGACCAACGGACTTCTTGAAGACCTTGTTGTCGTATTTCGCTCCGGTGTTGAGGATGCTGGTTGCCTTTACCACGGAATTAAGCGGAATGCCTCGTCCGAAGTCCCTTACGCTTACCTCCTTTTCCGTTACAGTGATCTGAATGGTCTTTCCGAAGCCCATGGAGAACTCGTCTATAGAGTTGTCTACCACTTCCTTGAGGAGGACGTAGATTCCATCTCCCTGACTTTCTCCGTTACCCAGACGGCCGATATACATTCCCGGCCTTCTGCGGATATGTTCGACGCCTTCAAGCGTCTTGATGTTCTCGTCAGTGTAGTTGTTCTGTATATTTTCCTGTGCCATATTCATTAAAGGACATATTCATGCAAAGGTAAGAATTTTTTGTTTAAAAACTCTTAATCTGACGATATGAATATGAGGCAGATGGTGACGCTATATTGTTGTCATTATATGAAAAGCATGGCAGTGAATCCTGCAATCAGTGCAACCATGCAATTGATGAGCTTTGCCCATATGAAACTCTGCTTGCTTTCGGCCAGAAGAGGAATTGAGGCATGGCCGTCTTGGGAAATGCAGCTTGCAAGAAGGACGGGAAACGGAACCGCCCCTGCTGCAAACAGGGTGACGAATATCAGGTGGGGACCGGACTCCGGTATGATGCCGATAAGAGTCGCGAGTATTATCATCAATGCCGTGTTGTCGCTGATCCATCTGTCGATATCGACATACTGGAGTGCGATGCCCAGAACAAGCAGGATTCCGAAAGTCCAGGCAAAGATTGAGGGAAGGTGCCTCTTGACTATGTGTTCCCACAGATGTTCCTCTACGAAATGGTCTGATGCAAGCAGAAGTACAAACAGGACTATAATGCTCAGACATGCAAACAAAATGTGCATCCATCCTTCGCTCAGAAGGTCTATGTGAAAATCATTTCCAGCCTGTTCGTTGTGCACGTGTTCATGTTCACATGATTCGGTATGTATATGGCCACCATTATGATAGGAGTGATGGTTGTGGTCATGTTCCAGACCTCCGGTTGCCAATGACACAATAAATACGGCAAGTCCGATGAACATTATGATCCTTTTCCACCCGAGGTGTCTCCGGGGTCTGCTATGTTCCGGACCTGTCTCTTCGTGGATCATGTATCCGTCATGACAGTCTGTTTCAGCTCCACATTCTTCATGACTGTCTTTGTTGCAGCTTCTGGCATGAAGCCTTTCATATATCCGGTCTGTAAGGATGCCGGAAACGACAGCAATGACAAAGAGCACTGAAAAGAGAATCAGGGCCTGATCAGGTATCATTGCAAGCATTATGAAGGCTTCGTCGCCGGATGAGGCTATCGTCATTGCTATGAGAGCTCCGAAACTGAACATTCTGTGGGTGTACAGCGAGACAGTTGCAAATCCTCCCATACATCCGGGGATGGAACCCAGAAGAGCACCAACCAGAACTTGTCCGGTTCCGGTCTTTCTGAGTTTCTTGAATAAAGTACCTTTTGACTCAATGTTAAGGGACTCGATCATCATCATCATCACAACCACCAGACCGGTGATCAGGATGGAGTTTCTTAAAGCTTCAGTAAGGATGCTCAACATTCCGACGGTTTTATTCAATCCATCCTGCAATGAACAGGTTCACTATAGGCCTGAGAGGGGAATTTGTGGTGAGAGTCACGATCGCAAGCGTCTCTCCTTTTGGAAGTGAGTTTGTGTCAAGGTGTACCCTGAACCCTACTTCCTCGCCCTGTGCAGCGGCCTTTATCTTGCTATGCGACCATTTAGGTGCATTGATATCTACCTTGTAGACGCAAAAACACTCTTTTCCATCATTCCTGAAAGAAAATTCGGCATGGATGGTTTCTCCCTGCCGTATCTTTCCAAAAGAATAGGTGCTGTTTTCAAATGTAGGCCTTGGACCTCTCTGCTTCTCTTCATGTGTGAGATTGTCGAAATTCTCTTTGGTAAATCCCCATATACTTATCGGCTTTCCTTCATCATTCAGAAATGCCTTGCCATTGACAACCGGTGTAGCGTCATACCATTGCTTGCCCCATAAATCTCTGGACGCCGTAAGCTTGTAGGTCATCTGTGCGGTGCTGCCGGCAGGAATCGGATTGGGAGATACACTGATTTCAAGATGATCGGAAACATCCTGGAAGTCTACATCTATAGGTTTATCTGACAGATTGGCAACGTATGTGAGCTCTGTTCTGCTCCCTCCCTGTTCCATATTACCGCACTTGAGGCTGGCTTCCTTCAGTCCCAGACTGCCATATCTTATCTTATACACCTCATCCAATGGCTTCTTCTTTTCAACAGAAACACCGCGAACCTTCAGAATAACAGGCCGTTTTACATCAGAGAAATACACAGTCAGATTCTTGTCAAATGGGTAGGCACCTTCGTCATTGGAATATGTGACATCGATCTTTCCACTCTGTCCGGGGCGGAGAGGCTCCCTTGTCCATTTAACATCGGTACATCCGCATGAACTTACAACATTATATATTACAGCAGGTTTTTCTCCGGTATTCCTTACGATGAAGGAACATGATACCGGTCCATCCTCAATCATGATTTCACCGAAGTCGTGTATGGTGTGGTCGATCTCAAGATTCTCGGATATCTTTTCCTGTGCTCCAGCCGGCATATACGGAATCATATATGCTGAACATATCAATATTGCTACAATAATTCTTCTCATAGACGCAAAGATACTATAAATCGTTCTATCTCATTCTTTGAATATCAAAATTTATGTCTAAATTTGCAGAACAAATGCCGTTGTGGCATTTAAATGGTACAGAACATTTATAACTTAAAATAATATTACAATGGCTTACAGAATTACAGAAGATTGTGCAGCTTGCGGTTCTTGCATGAGCGAGTGCCCTACTGGCGCTATTTCAGAAGGCGATATCTACAAGATTGACCCAAATACCTGCATTGACTGCGGAACTTGTGCAGATGCTTGCCCTATGGGTGCAATCGTGCCTGGCGAATAATTTTTTGCCGATTATAATTGAAAAGGAGCCGACCCAAAAGGGTCGGCTCCTTGTTTTATGTTTATGGCCATGCCCTTACTCCTGGGGAGTAAGGGTGATGTCCATAGCATTGTTCTGGTCGAGAATCATCTTGATCGTGTTCTTTACGTCATCTGCTGTTACAGAGTTGAGGGCAGCCTCATATTCTGCATCTGAATCTGTACCGAACCTGTACCAGTGAGTCAAGGCTTCCATCCAGTAACCGTTATCGATTCTTGCCTCAGGAAGATTTTTCTTTAGATTTTCAACAGCCATGTTGAAATATTCCTGGTCTGGTCCGTTTTCAGCCATATCAAAGAGGAGTTCCTTGGCAAGCTTGCTAAGTTTCTCCATCTGCTCGGTGTTGGTGTCGAAGATCACCTGAATCATCGCCCTTTCCTCAGGAAGTCTCTGAGCTGCCATGTTGACTCCTACTCCGTATGTGCCGCCTTCCTGCTCACGGATCTTCTTTGTGTAGACCATGTCGATGATGTATTTGCCGAGTTCGAGTGCGACTTCAGTCTTGGCATCTACAGGCTGGTATGCGGTGTAGAACTGAAGGACGGTCGCCTTAGGAGTCTGCATAGGGACGCAAACGTTTTCGTTGATCTGGCCACGTGCGAATGTGATGACATTCTCCTGATTGACCTTGTCAGCCTTGCATCCCTTAGGGAGAGAACCGATGTATTTCTCAATAAGAGGCTTGAGGGTCTCAAGATCTACGTTTCCGGTAATATAGAGGGTAGCACCTGCTGCATCCTTGAAAAGCTCACGGTAAACTCTTTCAATTGTCTCAAGATTAGACTTTTCAAGCACTTCTTCACTGATGCTGACGATTCTAGGGCTGTTGCCGTAGAGGATCTTGTCACTTTCAATCTGGAACTTGAAGTCAGGGTTCTCCATAAGGTTAGGGAGCTGGGCTCTGATAAGCTGCTTGCCTGTTTCGTATTCGTCGCTGTCAAAACGAGGTTCAGTGAAGAAGAGATACATAAGCTGCAGAGCTGTCTCAATATCCTTAGGTGTACTGCCGGCCTGTATGCCATGGCGTGTTCCTGAGATGAACGGTGAAGCTGACGCATTCTTGCCTGCGAGCATCTTGCTAAGTGTAGTTCCAGGGAATTTCGATACGCCTGTGTTGTGGAGGAAGAGTCCCCAGATGTTATCTTCAAAAGAGATGAGGTCTTCATTTGAAATCAGGGTCTTGCCACCGTCCATGGTGAGGTTGAACACCACCTGGTCCTTCTTATAATCTGTAGGAAGCACAACAACCTTGACGCCGTTCTTAAGTGTCCATTCGGTTGCTCCGTAGATGACCTCCTTGCTCTTCTTTACTTTTGACCCCTTGAGGTCCTTGCTGATGAGAGGCTCATTGAGGTTTTCCTCTGCGTTGGCTTCGATCTCGGCATTCTTCACTGCTTCGATAGCTGCGAGGATCTCCTGTTCTGTAGGGCTGACAAGTCCCTCTTTCTCCGGTCCATTGTAGAGAATGATCACATTCTCTCCTGAATAGAATGTAGGGTAGTTATATTGGAGAAACTCCTGAATCACCTGAGAATTGACATGCGGAATCATCTGGCTTGTTATGTCAAGCTTGAACTCCGGTACAAGATAAGGAGTGTTCTTGTAGAAGTTGTTGAGCAGAGGTCTTACGAATTCTCTGTTCTCTCTTGTCGGTGCCGCTTCAACTTCATTTTCAAGCGAACTCTTGATGCTTTCCATTGCACGCTGAAGCTCACCCTCAGTGAAGCCGTATCTCTTCATCTTTTCAATTTCAGTAAGGAAAGCGGTAAAGGCTTTGATTGCCTCTCCTTCCCTGAAGGCTACATCTCCCATGATGGCGTCTGATGTTGTGCAGAGATTTCCTATTCTGAAGTTTGCTCCAAGGAATGGTGCATCCGGCTTAGAAGAAATGTCGTTGAATCTCTCCATCATCACGTGGCGGACAATCGCCTTGAAGAAGTTCATAGTAAATGCTATGTCAGTGTTGTTGTACTGCATCGGGATAGGAGTGAGTTTCCAGAGTATCTCGATGTTTGACTGCTGAGCTTCCTTGTCAGTGATTATGCCGATAACCGGCTCCTTGTTTTCCGGAAGTGCATAGAATTCCTTCTGAGTAGGGACCTCAGGAGCAGGGATGTCGCTGAATATCTTCTGGATCTTAGCCTCGACCTGATCTACGTCGATGTCTCCAACTACGATAACGGCCTGCATGTCAGGATTATACCACTTCTTGTAGAAGTTTACGAGGCTCTCTCTCGTGAAAGTCTTGAGCTGCTCCTCGCCTCCGATAAGGGTTCTCTTGGCGTATGGTGTATCTCCATAATAATATGGAAGAGACTTCTCATACATTCTCCAACCTGCATTTCTTCTGGTCCTTCTTTCCTCCAGAATCACTCCTCTTTCAGCATCGATCTCTTCCTGCTCGCAGAGAACGAAATGCGAGTAGTCGTGAAGTATGAGAAGACATGAGTCTACGATTGTTTCTCTGGTCAGAGGAATGTTGTTAAGCATATACTGGGTCTGTTCGAAACCGGTGGAAGCATTGATATTTGCTCCGAACTCGGCTCCGATGCTCTGGAGCCATTCAAGGATTCCTTTGTCAGGAAAGTTCTTTGTACCGTTGAAGCACATATGCTCAAGGAAGTGTGCAAGACCATCCTGGTCATCGGTCTCCTGAAATGCTCCGACATCGGTAGCAAGGTAGAATTCAGCCCTGTCTGCCGGTCTGGCGTTGTGACGGATGTAGTATGTCAAGCCGTTTTCAAGCATACCAACCTTGACTTCCGGATCATTTGGGAGCGGCCTGGGCTCTTGTGCGGAAACGGTTGCAGCTGCTAAAATTGCAGCAATAAAGAAAAATAAACGTTTCATATTTATATAAATTTAGATCTTATATCAGTCTTGTGTCACTGTCTGTCAAGAAGACAATTTACAAATATAGTTAATTCCGGACAATTATCCGTAATTATTGAAGGGAAATATCATGACTGGCCGGATAATAGCTGATATCCCGATAATTCGTATATTTGTGAAGCTAATTCGTGATTTATGTTCGAAGATTTCAGACTCAGAGTTTTTGTCACCCTTGTGGACCAGAAGAGCTTTACCAGAGCAGCAGCAGCTCTGGGAGTATCTCAACCAGCTGTAAGTCAGCATATTTCTGAACTTGAGAAGAATCTTGGGATCAAGCTGTTTGATAGGCAGAGAGGTGAAGTTGTCCTTACTCCTGAAGGCGAGGTATTCCAAAGATTTGCTGAAGGGATATTGGAAAAATATTCGGAATCGGAAGTCTTTTTCCGTCATTATCCTGTGATTTCTGTCAAGGTATGCTCATCCGGAGAAATCTTCGATTATCTGGTAAATCATGTTCTTGCAGATTTTCTTCTGACTCATCCTGAAATCAGTTTCGAGCAGACTCTTCTGGAAGATGACGCCGATCTCAAGATTTCCTTTTCTCCAGTAGGAAACAGAAAAGGGATGGCAGAATTGAACTGTCATCCCTCTCCTGTATTTGCTGAAACCCAGCTTTGGAAAACTATCAATTATTTGTTTGCCAATCTCTTGTAGGTTTCAAGTCTGATCTTTGCAAACTCTTCTGTCTTCTGGAGGAGTTCCTCTGCAGAGTCAGGGTACATCTTGTAAAGCGATGCGAAGCGAACCTCTCCCTTAAGGAAGTCCTGGAACTTGCTCCAGTCAGGCTCCTTGCTGTCGAGTGTGAACGGATTCTTGTCAGTTCCCTCGAGCATAGGATTGTATCTGTAGAGATGCCAGTAGCCACACTCTACCGCAAGCTTTTCTTCCTTCTGGCTCAATCCCATACCTGCCTTGAGACCATGGTTGATGCATGGTGCATAAGCGATGATGAGTGATGGGCCGTCGTATGCCTCAGCTTCCTTGATCGCATTGAAATACTGTGCTGGGGATGCTCCCATCGCAACCTGTGCAACGTATACATATCCATAGCTCATCGCCATCATTCCGAGGTCCTTCTTGCGTACTCTCTTGCCGGAAGCAGCGAACTTTGCGATGGCTCCTGCAGGAGTTGCCTTAGATGACTGTCCGCCTGTGTTAGAGTAAACCTCTGTGTCGAGTACGAGAATGTTCACGTTCTCTCCTGATGCAAGTACATGGTCAAGTCCGCCGTATCCGATGTCATATGATGCACCGTCACCACCGATGATCCACTGGCTGCGTGCCGGGATGAATGTCTTGTACTCAAGAAGCTTCTTGCAGATGTCGCATCCGCATGCCTCGCAGAGAGGAACAAGAGCATCTGCAACTTCGCGGGTAGCTTTTGCGTCATTCTTGTTTTCAAGCCACTTTGTGAAGAGAGCCTTCATCTCGTCACTGCAACATGAACAGCTGAGTCCCTGTTCCATGAGTTTCGCAACAGTCATTCGAGCTCTGTCAGAACCGAGCTTCATACCGAGTCCGAATTCGCAGAAGTCCTCGAACAATGAGTTTGCCCAAGCCGGACCGTGTCCGTTTGCATCCTTGCAGTAAGGTGCAGCTGGGAATGATGCTCCGTAGATAGAAGAACAACCTGTTGCATTGGCAATCATCATATGGTCACCGAAGAGCTGTGTAATTGTCTTGATATATGGAGTTTCACCGCAGCCGGCACATGCTCCTGAGAACTCGAAGAGAGGCTGAGCGAACTGTGCGTTCTTGATGTTTCCGGTCTTAGGCTGCACTGCATCCTTGTAGCCGATGTGTGTATGGAGATAGTCGAAGTTTGCCTGCACCGCCTCCTGTGTGCCGAGAGGCTTCATTACAAGAGCCTTCTCCTTTGAAGGACATACGTCGGCACAGTTGCCGCAACCAGTACAGTCGAGAACTGAAACTCCGATTGTGAACTTGTACTCCTTGAATACAGCCTTGCCCTGCTGGATCTTGATTCCTGCTGGAGCTGCAGCAGCTTCTTCTTCTGTAAGAAGGAATGGGCGGATTGCAGCGTGAGGACATACGAACGCACAGTTGTTACACTGGATACAGTTTTCTGCCTGCCACTCAGGAACCTTGACTGCAACACCACGCTTCTCGTAAGCTGTAGTGCCGGCAGGGATTGTTCCGTCAGCCTGATCCTTGAATGCACTTACAGGAAGGGTGTCGCCAGCCTGTGCATTTACTATGTCAGCGATGTTCTTTACGAACTCTGGTGCAAGGCGGTCTTTGTTCGGATTCTCGAACTTAGCTGTGAGTTCCTTCCAGTCTGCAGGAATCTCAACCTTGGTGTACTCTCCACCTCTGTCAACGGCAGCAAAGTTCATGTTCACGATGTGCTCACCCTTCTTGCCGTAGCTCTTGACGATTGCCTTCTTCATGTATTCTACAGCTTCCTCATAAGGAATGATGCCTGTAATCTTGAAGAATGCGGACTGAAGGATTGTGTTTGTACGTCCGCCGAGTCCGATCTCTGCAGCAATCTTTGTAGCATTGATGATATAGAGAGTGATGTTCTTCTTACCGATGACAGCCTTTACATGGTCAGGAATCCTCTTGAGGGTCTCCTCTTCGTCCCAGAGGCTGTTGAGCAGGAGGGTTCCGTTCTCCTTGATGCCCTTCAGTACGTCGTACTTGCTGAGGTATGAAGGAACGTGGCACGCTACGAAGTCAGGAGTTCCTACAAGATAAGGAGCCTTGATAGGAAGATCTCCGAAACGGAGATGCGAGCAGGTGTATCCGCCAGACTTCTTGGAGTCATAGTCGAAATATGCCTGACAGTATTTAGGTGTATGCTCTCCGATGATCTTGATTGTGTTCTTGTTGGCTCCGACTGTACCATCTGAACCAAGTCCGAAGAATTTACACTCTGTTGTACCAGGTTTTACGATAGAGAATTCCTCCTTCTGAGGAAGTGACTTGAATGTCACATCGTCAACGATACCGATTGTGAAACCGTCTTTAGGCTCAGCCATTTCAAGGTTTTCGAATACTGAAACAATCTGAGCAGGAGTGGTGTCCTTTGAAGAAAGTCCATAGCGTCCTCCGATAACCATTGGAGCATTTTCAATGCCCTGGAAGAGTGCCTTGATATCGAGGAAGAGTGGCTCTCCAAGTGAACCAGGCTCTTTTGTCCTGTCGAGTACGGCTATTCTCTTTACGCTCTTTGGAAGGGCTTTCAAGAAATATTTTGCTGAGAATGGTCTGTAGAGACGTACGATCAGGACACCGACCTTCTTACCCTGGGATGCCAGGTAATCGATAGTCTCCTTTACAGTCTCTGTTGCAGATCCCATAGCTACGATTACATTTGAAGCCTCAGGGTCTCCGTAATAGTCGAACGGACGGTATTCGCGGCCTGTAAGCTCGCTGATCTCACCCATGTAGCGTGCTACGATATCCGGAACCGCATCGTAGTACTGGTTGCAGGCCTCGCGTGCCTGAAAGTAAACATCTGCGTTCTGAGCAGTTCCTCTGGTTACAGGTGAATCAGGTGAAAGAGCCTTTGCTCTGAATGCGGCAAGTGACTTTTCGCTGATCATCTCCTTGAGAGCGTTCTCATCAATAAGTTCGATCTTCTGGATTTCGTGTGATGTCCTGAAGCCGTCGAAGAAATGAAGGAAAGGTACGCTTGACTTGATTGCTGAAAGGTGAGCTACAGCTGCCATGTCAAGAGCCTCCTGAACAGATGCAGATGCAAGCATGGCGAAACCGGTCTGGCGGCATGCCATTACGTCCTGGTGGTCTCCGAAGATTGACAGAGCATGAGAGGCCAGTGCACGTGCAGATACGTGGAATACTGTAGGGAGAAGTTCACCTGCAATCTTGTACATATTAGGAATCATCAGAAGAAGACCCTGTGACGCAGTGAATGTGGTTGTGAGAGCACCTGCCTGAAGTGATCCGTGAACTGCACCGGCAGCTCCGCCTTCGCTCTGCATCTCAGTTACCTTAACAACCTCGCCAAAGAGGTTCTTCTTTCCTTGTGCTGCCCATTCATCCACATATTCAGCCATTGTGGATGATGGCGTGATAGGGTAGATGGCTGCATGTTCGCTGAAAAGGTATGCGATATGTGCCGCTGCCCAGTTACCGTCACAAGTGACGAATTTCTTTTCGTTTGCCATATCTGTAAAAGTTTATGTTATTTGTATATATCCGACAGTCTTGTGCCTGACTACGAAAAAAGTAATGCACATTCTGCAAATTTACGGAATTTTGCTGAATGTGCGGGTAAAAATATTATATTTTTTAATTAACTTTGCAATACAATGCTCCCGTAGTTTAATGGATAGAATTTCAGATTCCGGTTCTGACGGTTGCGGTTCGATTCCGCACGGGAGTACAAAAGCATCCGACTGAATTGCCATATCTTGTTCAGTCGGATGCTTTGATGTTATTTCTAGACTATAAGTTGGTGATGAGTACTCCTACAACCCTGAAAATGCTGATCACATCCTTATAAGGAAGTGTGAAATCAGGAAAGCTTTTCTGATTCTCTGCAATGAATGTCAGTCCTTCACCATTGTCAACGAGCTTTCTGAGAAACATTCCGTTTGATTTTGTGTCAACCACGTAGATCTCACCGTTTATTATCGGGTTGTCGATAGGTATTCTTCTTAGGGCGAGGAGGTATCCTCTGCAGATCCTCGGAGCCATTGCATCTCCTGGACAGGTCGCGAACAGATCATGTTTCTGAAAATGCGGAACCGGTGGAAGACGGTCTACATTCTCGGAATTCATCACGTATTCATAGATGTTTATTTCCGGTGCCCTGAAAAGTCTTGCCGGGATGACAGGAATGTCCTCGTCGTGGTTCAGTTCAGGGTGCAGTTCGATGTGGTTCTTTACTGAATCTTCGGTAGATATGTCAAACATGGGACCTTCACCTGTAAGCAGCCAGTTTACCCTGAATCCGAATGCCATGTTCCATTTTGCTGCGGAATTCTTTCCGAATGGTCTGCCGTTAAGCTGATTGCTTACAGCAGCCTGCTGTACGTTCAGGATCTTGGCTACTTCCTGCTGCGACATCCCTTCTTCATTAAAGTAGTCCTTGATCCTTTTGCCGACTTCATTGTCGCTTTTCATAGTTTTGTGTATTTAATTAACAAAATAAGTGTAAATATTTCTAAAAATGTGTTGTATATTACAAATAAGGTGTTATATTTGTAGTGTTCTGTAAAATCGATTACAAATATAACACAAATCTGGAATAAGTACAACAAAATGATGTTAATTATGAAAACTGTAATTTCATTTGAGAGAGTCTGCTGTATCGGCTGTCTCGTTCTGGGAACAGTCTTTCTGATTATCGCCATATCAGGTGTATGGTATCATCTGCTTACCATGAGCCTCTGCTTTTCCGGTGCCATATTATGCGAACAGGATAAGCAAGGTAAAGGCAAATCTACATCTAAATCCACTCATTCAACCAGCGGAAGTATTCACGGTGCCACATCAGAGCATTCTGCGGTTTGAGTATCCAATGGTTTTCATCCGGAAATATAAGAAGTCTGGATGGCACTCCCATCATCTGTGCAGCGTTGAATGCTGCCATTCCTTGGTCTACAGGCACTCTGTAGTCCATTCCTCCATGAATTACCATCAGCGGCGTATGCCATCTGGTTACAAGATTATGAGGTGAGAGTCTGTAATGACGTATGGCTTTCGGATCATTGCTCCAAGGTGACCCACCTTGTTTAATTCCTCCGAATGTAAGACCATCGCCTTCAGGCCCGATCGGGCAATCAGATGTACCGACCCTAGGATCGATCCAAGTCTCATGCAATCCTCCGTTATCAAAGTTCGGGAACCACATCTCCTCTGTTGTCATGTACATATGCTCTTCGTTGAAGATTCCGGCGTGAGCTATGAAGGCATCAAATACATTTCCGTGCGTGCCGCATAGGTAATACACCGAATATCCGCCGTAACTTGCACCGCATGCAGCCATCTTTCCGATATATGGCTCCCCCTTCAGCTCTTTTGCTGCTGATAGATAGTCCTGCATGTTCTGGCCAGGATAGTCTCCCGAAATCTGTTCCGTCCATTCCTGTCCGAAGGCAGTCGTTCCTCGTCTGTTTGGAAGTACCACCACATATCCCTGAGCTGCCATCAGTCTGTAGTTCCATCTGTATGACCATCCCTGACTTAATGTACCCTGAGGACCTCCGAGACAGATCAGGATTGAAGGGTATGACTTGTCCTTGTCGAATTCCGGTGGGTATACGACCCATGTGAGCATATCTTTTCCATCTGTGGTCTTTACTTTTCGTGCCTGTATATCACCACATGAAAGCTGTGAAAGAATATGTCCGTTTTCATCTGTAACAGGAACTGCTTCTTCCGCCATGCCGCCAGTGATGTTCAGAGAACATAGTTCGGTAGGGAAGTTCATGCTGCAATAGGTGGTATATAGAGTAGTCTCCCCATCTTTGTCCGCAATGTGGAACGGACTTCCGAAATCGTACCAGAGCTTTTCTGAAGTCATCCTGTCGATCTTCCACACTCCATCATTGCAGCAGGCTTTGAATATTCCTTGCAGTCCTTCTGCGAGTGATGAGAAGAAGATGCTCTGCGAGTCATCAGACCAGACGGGGCCTGCAGCATTGTATTTGAATCCTGCAGTCACGTCTCTTATGTTTGAGACAACCGGCACACTGTCTGCCATCCATTCGATCTCGGCAACCATCAGACGCTGCTTGTCAGCTTCATAGCCGTCTCTTTCCATGCTTATCCAACACAGCATCCTTCCGTCCGGACTCCATAGAGGATCAGTGTCGTAGCCGCCTTTCATGTCAATCACTGAGGTTTTGCCTGTGCATACATCATATAGATATATTTCCGTGTCCGTAGAGAAAGCATATCTCTTACCTGTAAGCTTTCTGCATGAATATGCAATATGTTTTCCGTCAGGACTCCAATCCAATTGCTCTATTCCGCTGAACGGTTCGGTCGGCAATTCGTAAATCTCCTGTTCCCCTGCAAGAATATCAATTGATGACTCTAGTGTCAGTTCCGGCATATCCGCGAATCCGAATTCTCCTATGAATGTATGAGGAACTTCAATCACAGTATGGTCCCAGTGCCTGTACATGAGGTCATCAGTAGTGTATGCAGTAGCCTTGTCGAGGTCGCTGTAGCAGTCTGAAGGTGATTTTACATTGCTTTTTACATTGCTTACAAACATTACCTTGGTCTGGTCAGGAGAAAGCTTGAATTCGCTTATCCCTGACTCTACATTGCTGACCTGCCTTGCTTCAGTGAGTTTCCATCCCTCTGCGTCCCTGCTGATTCCAGCCGTCCACATCTGTCCTTTCATGAGGAAGGCAATGTGATTTCCATCGTTGCTCCATCTTGCATTCCCGATGCTCGAACCGGATCTGGTCAGTAGGCATGGAGAAGTCCCGTCTATACCGCACACATATAGATTCCTGACACTCCTGTTGTCTTCGACAGATGTGTAGCTTACTCCATACAGGATGTGATTTCCGTCTGGTGATACCTGCGGATCGCTGAGTCTTCCCAGGGCGAGAAGAGCTTCCGGGGTCATGCGTCCGTCTTCAATCTTTATCTCACTTTTTCCGATAAAGCCGTCGGAACTGATTTCTGTCTTTTCCTTTTTCATGAATGTGATGGTGCCGATGGCTATTCCTGCGAGAAGCAGGAGGCCTGTGAATCTTTTGATTGTTTTCATTTTACTGCTTGTCCTCTTGTGAATACTTGGCAAGTGTCTTCTGAAGTTCGTCTATTACAGCCTGTCTTACAGATGTCGGTGAAAGAACTTCAATTCTGCTGCCGTGTCTGCAGAACTCCATAATAAGGTTCTCATCCGGGCATACGAAGATTGAGAATGTGACTGAATCCTTGTCCGAAGCTATCTCCTCCTGGCTTTTGTGTATTGGGAGATCTTTGAGGAACCTTGCTTCTATGTGAGAAGTCTTGAACCTGATGGTCTTACCCTTGCTTTCAGGGAGATATATGCCGAAACTGGTTGCGAACAATTCATCAATATCGAAATCAGCAGGCATCGTGAATCTTTCCTCGGTTTCTTCCATGCTCATGACCCTGTCGAGACCGTAGACGCGAATCCCTTTTCTTTCTATGCAGTATCCTATTATATACCAACGTTTTGCATATTCCTTTACCGCATATGGACGTATTGTGTACGTCCCGGATTCTGAACTTGTATATTTTCTATATCGGATCTGAAGGACCTTTCCGTCCAACATCGCATTCATGACCGATGTCAGATGACGGTGTCCTGATGGAATGTCCTCGACAGAAACCCTTCCGGACAATCTTTCCTTACCTAAAGAGAGAATGCTGTTTACCGTAAATGTATTTATCAGCCATGCTGTCTGTTCATTCTCATCAGTTATATCGTCAGAGAATTCTACGAAATAGCGGTTTGTGCTTCTGTTACACTGGATTGTGATCCCGAAGACTTCTTCGATTGCACTACGATGATTGTTGAAAGTCCTTCGTGAATACGGTGAGTCGAACCTGTCCTCCCATCTGTCACTGATTTCATCAAGAGACAGACCTTTCGCACCTGCACGCTGAAAGGTCTGTACTATCCATATGTATTTTGCAAGAAGTTCTGCAACCATATCGGTCCTTATCTTATTATCTGCAGCGTATCTTGAATGTATCCCGTTTCGGGTGCTTCTCTCAAGGTCTGGAAACTCTCTGTGGTGTTTCTCTGTACTCCGCCTTGACCTTTGCCTGACATGCCCCCGTTGGTCTTCAGCCTGTCGCCGCATATGGCAAAGTCCCAGTCAGTCCTCTCAAACCACTCCTTGTCCTGTGTGTCGTCACCGAGCTTGCTGGTTCCAACTACGTCACCTTTTTCAAATGAAAAGTATGTCCAGCAGTCATCAGACAGACCTCCGATTACCGTTTCTCCATCCATTGGCGGCTGCTCTGGCCCTTGACTGCATGATGCAGCCAGGATAAGTCCGACGCTCAAATATAATATATGTCTTATTTTCATATGTCTGTAAAATTAGAGTCCTATTCTAGATTCTTTCTTCCGTCAGGAGCATATACATATTTGATCCTGATGCTTCCGCTTTCCCTGTCATATTCGGAGAATCGCACTTTGGCATATTTGCCGTCTGCAGTCTTGAATACGAATGGGGCTGCTATCGGTTGTCCTGACTTGTTGAGCCACTCGATAGGGGAGAAAGAACAACTGTCGGGCTCTACTGCCGGGATGTTGAATATGTTTTCTCCTGACACCAGCTTGACGCCATCGATGTTCTTGTGGACATATATCTTAGGGTTTTTCGGATCTTCACGGAAATCGTATACCTCGAAAGCCTTCATGAATCCTTCTCCGATCTTAGCACCTCTCGGAGATCTGATTACAGTAAGGAACCAGTTCGGTTCTTCAACTCCTTCCAGTCGGTCGGAATACTGGCTGAAATCCATTCCGAACTCGAAAAACGAGCCGACACCCATTCCCTGCATCTCGTGTTCGCCTCCCTGGTGATTGAAGATGCTGAATCTGTAGTTGTGCTTAGGATTCTCGTCGGTGTTGTTATCACTGAAACCGAATCTGAATGAAAGGTCGTTTCGGGAAGTATAGTCCAGAGCGACCTTGAAGACAACATCCGGATGATCGACATATTCAGGTATTATTCCCATCAGTCCGTTGTTCAATTCAACCGAAGTGTGTTCGCTTAGGAAGAACCAATATGGAAGGTAGTATCTTCCCCTGTCATGGTTCCAGTAATCTTCTCCATAGGAGTTGACGACTATGAATGCCCCCTTGCTGACCTTGCCGTCCGGACGGGTGAATTCTATAAGGTCATCATAACCTACAATCGTCATTGCGTGCGCACCGTCATATGCCAGTTTGGTAAGCACGCAATTATAGCCAGTCTCGGAAGGACCGGAATATGAGGTATCGAACTTCCAGCCTGTCGCCTGTGAAGAAAAGGTAAGGACTCCTCCCTTTCTGCCGGCTTCTCCTTTATTGTAAAGATATTGCTTTACTTCAAGCAGGCTGGTTGTGTCCGTAATCTCGAGATTGATGAAGTTGTCTCCTTTATAATGCATGGCATTAAGATACTTCTCGAATCCGCTGGCCCATTTGAACTGGTAAAGAGGAAAGTTTACGGGGAAGTCGGCTTCTGTCATGATTCCGTTGCTGGTGGACATCTGAAGTCCGTCGAACTGGAATGACCCTTCATCTTTTCCGTCGTTGACCAGATTCCATGTGTACATGTAGCTGAATCTGTTTTCCGGAGTCGATGCGTCTCTGTCCAGAAGGGAATTCATTTCATATGTGAACATGTAACCAATTGACGATGCCTGTGCACATGAACCTCCTCTCTGATTGAAGATCGGAGGGAAATGTCTGCTTGTAGAGTTGTCAACTGATACAGGAAGACCAGTCGGTGCTGACGGAGCCTTCCACACCTTAGCTTCTACGCCCATGACAGTCCTGGTCATAGGCAAGGACTGCCCTGTCGCTATAAGCGGACAGAGCAGTACCATTATTGTCAAAGAAAAATTTAATATAGTCTTCAATTCAGTCTCTTTAAGGTCTTGATTATCTCTTTTCTTACCTTTTCAGATTCTACACCTGCATCAAGTGTCTTCTGGAGAGTTTCCACAATCTGTGCCTTTTCTGTAGATCTGAGGTACCATCCGAGAACCTCAGCGGCAACTGTACGCAGATACTCGTCTTCAGAAGCATCCTTAACCATGTCGAGCATTACAGGAATTGCAGGGAGTACCTTGTTGTTCCTGAATGTTCTGATGGCGTCTACTCTTTTGAGTACATCAGCTTCCTTATCAGCAGCTACAGCTATGTATCTCTGGAATGACTTCCTGACATTGATGACTTCGAGGGCACCTTGAGCTGCATAGTTTGACCTGATCATTTCAGGATGCTCCTTCAGGAACTTTTCAAGAGGCTCTACCATTGTAGCATCAGCAGCATCGCCTGCAATGTGGCAGCTTGTACGTACAATGATTTCGTATGGGTCGTTGATACCCTTCTTGATGGCCTTGAGAGTGTTTGCGTCAGCATATTCCCTGAGAGTGTTGAGGGCGTGTGCCCTTACAATCCATGAAGGATCGTTCTCAAATACCTGAAGAGCGATGTCGGAGCCTTCCTGCTCACCGATATAGCCGAGGTGGGTTACACCGATTGCACGAAGAACCGGATTCTCTGATTCGATGTATTTCTTCCAGACCTTAGCCTTGCCGAGATTGAATACGAGGTCCTTGTGGAGCTGCTCGATCATCTTTGCGTCTTCAGCCTTAGGTGCAAAACGGTAGGTTGGGTCACCGATCATGTGGCCTTCGAGGAAAGGTACCTCCTTCTGCCACATTCCGACTCTTTCACCGAGTCCGACCATTCCGAGAAGCTTGTCTTCCCATTTGTCCTGAAGCACGTTTACTGTATTTCCCTGTGCTACAACGCAGTCTCCGTTGCTGAATACGTGGCATCCGGCAACATATCCTTCCTCATTGTGGAATGAACCATTGTAACATGCGTTGAAGATCACCATCCTTGCGTTGCTGTTCAGCTTCATGAGCTCGTCAAGAGTGATGTTGATAGACTCTCTTTCACGCTTTACGACCTCTGTGTAATGTGCAAGTGCAGAATCACTGAATGCCTCTCTTGGAATCTGGAACAATGAATCCACTTCGTGAAGGAAAGGTTCCTCGTCCGGTGTACCCTTATAGCGGAGGAACATTCTTCCAAGCGTCTTCTTAAGCTCTTCGAAACATTCTGCAAGCCCTTCAACAGCAGCACCTCCATTGATGTACTGAGTGTCATGGGCACCATGCTCGCTGAACTGGAAGAAGTCTACACCCTTTCTCTGGATCTCATTGAACAGATACTTCTGCATTTCCTGATTCTGACGGAAATTGAGGAATCTGTTTGTTGATGACTTGTCGAAACAACCTGGGAAGTTCTCTCTGAACACCATAGGTTTCTGTCTCCAGTAGGTAAGGCAGTCTGAGTTGTATCCGTGTCCTGCGAAGAAGGTCATGTTGTCAAGAGGATTTTCTTCCTGATGGGCAGCTACCACCTTCTTAAGATATGCCTTCATAATCTCGTATTTGTCTCCCTCCATCACTGCAGGGACCTTCATACGTGCAGAATATACCTCAGGTCTGAGAGACTGTGCTCCTGTTTCAGACAGTCTGTAGTAGAAAATGTCAGGACGCGTTTCATCTTTCTGGAGGAATTCGAACTCAAGGTCGAAGTCATCATAGTATCTGTCTGATGCTACAGATGATTCGAAGATATTGAACTTCTCCTCGTTCATCTTGAAAGCAGTAGTAAGATGCTGACCTTCCCTTACCATTACGATAGGAACGTCACCGACGAATACCATACCCTCAAGGCGTGGCTTCGCATACGCGATGTCTGCGATGACAGCCTTGATCTCTTCCGGACTTGTCCACTCATCTGCGATGATATATGTAGCGAGACCTTCGCTTTCGAGGACGTCGCGGTAGCTGTGCAGTTCATCCTTGCACTTGTCGTAAGTTGCCTGATCAGTAATGATAGCAAACGAAGTCTTGGCCTTCTTACCGCACTTTATGAATGTCATTTCGCTCTGTGCATATGCTCCGAACGCAAGTGCAAGAGCAGCTATTGATATAAGAAACTTTTTCATACTCATGTTTTTATCTCATATAGGCCTTAAGTCTGCCGTTTGTCTTTACAACTTCATCACGTACTGCTGCAGGTATTTCTGCACCGCTGTCGAGGAAAGCCTGAAGCTTGTTGACTATGTCTCCTCTGTTATGTGCCCTTACATACCATCCGAGTACTTCTGCACATTTCACTCTGAGCTTTTCGTGTTCGGCACCATCTGTAACGATGTCGATAAGACCGTCTGCAAGAAGCGGATACGGGCAGTTTCTCATACCGCTGATATAAGATGACCTTCTGCCAGGCTTCTCTTCCTTGTTCTTGATATAGTCTTCGGTCATGTCGCGGATACCGATAGCACTCTTGAACAATCTGCCCTCTTCCTTCTTGAATTTTTCCTTGTCGAAGATGAATTCAGATTCATCGACAGTCTTGTAGAACTCATCAAGGAATGTGTTTCCAGGGAAATAGCCAGCTGTGAATCCGATGTTGAATCCTACGCGGAGTGCGTTGTACTCGTTGAGATACATCTTCGCAAGGTCCTTAGCGAACTCCTCCTTGCCGACTTTGCCAAGGAAGTAGCAACCTTTTCTTCTGATGAATTCGTATGGATCATCGAGTGACTCCCTGAGAAGAGTCTCATAGTTCTCGTCGTAGTAGTGTGCGAGAAGATGCTGGCACTGGAGTCTGAGCATGTAGTAGTCTGACTTTCTGAATGTGTCGAGAAGAAGGTCTGACATACCCTCGTATTCGAGTGCAAAGAGCTTGTGAAGTGCAAGTCCCTGAATATCGCATGGATACTTGTTGTCAAGATATGAGAGCCAGTATGCTGTGTCCTTGTTCATCAGGTATGGCTTTTCGAAATCGAAAGCAGACTCAAATCTGAAAGTAGGGTCTCCGATGACATGTGATTCGAGGATGTGCACCTGCTGCTGCCACTGACCTACGCTGTAACCGCATGAGAGCATACCCATAAGGTCAGATGAAGACTTGTCCTGAAGAACGTTCACAGAGTTGCCGAGACATACTATTGCATTACCGTCTGACATGATGTATCTGTTTGCCACCCAGTCAGATTCACGGAAGTCACCGTTGTAGCATGCATCGAAAAGAGCAACCTTTACATTAGGGTTTGCAGCTGCGATGTCGTCGAGCACGATACCTGTCTTCACGTCGGCAAGCGAGTCTGCCTTGATCATTTCAGGATCGAACGCGTTAACGAACCAGCTTGTGTCAATTCCGTAGCTTTTCTGGATTTCTGCAATCGCCTCTTCGCGTGTCTTTCCTCTGTTTACGAGTCTTCTGAAGTAGCTTCTTGCATTAAGTTTTCCCAGTTCATAGAAAGAATTCATGTCTTCTGCAAGAGGCTGACCTGTCAGGTACTGCCTGTTTGGAATTCCGTGCTCGTGGAAGAGAACCATGTCAAGATCATTTCTCTGGATCTCAGAGATCATGAATTCCTTCATGTACGGATGCATCGCCCAGGCATAGAACTTGGCACCGTCACCGGTCTTGAATACCTGAGGCATCTGCTCCTGAAGAGTAACGGTTTCGTCCTTCCATGCTACGAGGCTGTTAGAGAATGAACCGTCACCAGTGTATGAGGTCACTTTGTCAAGTGTGTTCTTTTCCTTTTTGGTCCTTACAACCTTGCGGAGGTACTTCGAGAGTTCCACATATTTGTCCTGTCTGTCTGATGACGGCTTGATACGTCCTGAATAGATGTCACATGTGATGATCTGCGGTGACTCAGGAGCAAGATTGTAATAGAAGAAGTTGGTCTCTACGCTGTCTCTCTTGACAAAGTTGAACTTAAGGTCAAAGTCATCGTAGAACCTGTCAGAAGGAACGGATGTCTCTCTGATTGTGAATCCGTCCTCGTTCATCTTGAAGGCTGATGTGAAGTGCTGTCCCTTTCTCACCATTGCGATAGGAATGTCTCCTACGAAAACGGCACCTTCAAGCTTTCTGTTCTTGTAGAAATGGAAGAGCGTGTCCTTGATCTCAGTTGGACAAGCCCAGTCCTTCTCCAATACAAAAGCATCAAGTCCGTCATTTGCGACGGACTCTCTGTAATCTTCTATTTCATTTTTGCAATGTCGGTAAGTCTCTGAGTCAACGACGATTGCAAATGAATTTTGAGCTTCGGCTACTGCTGTAGCTGCGATAGCTGCAATAGTAAATGCTATCAGTTTTCTTTTCATATCTTATTAGAATACGATTCCGAATGAGGCTTTTGCTATGATTCTGTCTGTATCAAATCCCATAGGTTTGATATAGTCAGCCATCACGTTAAATACGTAGCCGATCTTCTTGGTGTTGAGTGTGTATGAAATGTGTCCTCCGGCCTTGGCATAGCCAGTCTTGTAATACTCGCTGTTGTTTCTGTACATCTGGACCGGAATGTATGTAGCGTTCTTTCCTGTGAAGGTATAGTTGGAGCCGAGGCCCAGTCCATATCCTCCGTTAAGCTTTACCAGCAATGATGAAGACTTGAACTTGAACTGCTTTCCTCCGAACACATTTGCAAATGCAGTGGTTGCGTTGAATCTTGATTCAGGCAGGAAATAGATTTCGTTCCTCATGAGGAAATCCCCGTTTGCACCTACGATCCAGTCATATCCCTTAGGGTCGCCTGCTCCGAACTGATGGTCGTAGCCGAATGAAGCGACCATGCTTGTGAATTTGCTCATGTTGTTCTGGCTGATGACCATATAATACTGGTTAGTAGCAGATTCTGTGGTGATCTTCTGGATGTATTCGGTTCCTGCCGTAGTCTTGTACTGGCCGTCAATCCAAAGTCTGTTGCTCTTGTTCTGTCCGAAGAGGAGCGTAATCTTACCCTGGATGTCGGTCTTGTCTGTCGAACCTTCCTTAAATGGAAGATCCGGATTTGAAATCACATGCGTGATGCTCTTGAGGAAAGACAGGTCTGCGAGAAGTTCTGCATTTCCTGCGTATCCATACTGAAGTGCACCTCCGAATATGTTGTTGCTGAACATGTAATCCTTGATTCCGTCATTTCTACCAACCTTTCCTCTGATCGATTCACCAAGTCCCTTGTGAAGGTATACAGCCTGATCCACCCAGTTGTTCTCGTTGCTCGGATCCGATCTCTCAAATCCGTTCTGATATATACCGCTGAGTCCTATAAGGCTTTGGCCGAGCTGTATTGCTACAGAAGGCTTGATGTTCAGAGAGTATTTGTAAGTCTCGGCACGAGGGTCAAGCTGTTTTGCTCCGACCTTGTTGATGTATCTTACATCCACTCCGAAAGATACCCTGTCCCAGAGAACAGGTGAGGCAAGTTTGGCCTGAAGGTCATATTCCTGCTTCTGCCAGCCGCTGTTCTTGGTTGTGTCGATAGGGTAGTATGGCATGTCTTCATCAATCTCATACATCAGGGCATTCATGTTGCAGCCCTTGTCAAAGATGTTTCGGAAAGAGAATCTACCCCACACCAGGAATTTGCCGATGTAGGTCGAGCCGCTCGTATTCAATGTCACATTGTTACGCTTTGCCGCTTCCTGCTGTTTACGGAATTCTCCTGCATTGTTCTCATAATTGATGTTGAGGTCCTTATACATCTCGAAAGGCCTGAATGCAAGACCTGCTGTGTTGTTGCTTTCCATCCATGGGGCATTTCTGAAGTTTGTCTCTTTGAGAACTTCATTGCTGATCTTATAGGATGGACTGCTGTCTTTTTCAGCAGTATTATTGCCGGCCTGGGCGGCAATGATGCCCAGGCCTGACAATAACGCTATTAAGGTAATTCTCTTCATTTAAGAATTGTTTAATTATTTAATCCATGTATTCCATGATGGAACCTTAGCTCCGTTTCTTCTGAGGACAGGAGTTGCCTGTACCTCGAAGTCGTCAGTAGTGTTGTTGGTGTCAGCATACTTAGGTGAACCGTTAGCAAGTGTACCGTTCTGCTTTCTTGCAACACTCTGAGATGTGTAAGTTCCGTCACACCAGATATATCCTGAATCGAGGATTTCTGGCATACCGAGAGTCTGGACACGTGTCTCGTCGTCAATCATCTGAACTGCATCGAGGATGTCAGTGATCTTGATCTCAAGAAAGTTCTGAACCCAGTCAGGATCGTTGTTCACGAGGAAGTCTTCTGTTCTGAGCGGTGTGCTAGGCTTGAAGAGGATCATGTTCGATCCACCTACACCTGTGAGCCACTGTGGTGGAGCGTAGCCTGCAGCATTTGCACCCATCGTCATGTTTATAGCAGCACCGTCAGTGATTACGATACCGTTCCAGAGAGTGCTCTCACCTTCGATTGCCTCGAATTCAGCACCTGTAAGGTCAACTGGTGAACCGCCCTTTGAAAGCTCCGGTGCCTTGTGGTTTGTAGCCCACTGAGCGATGATGAATGACTCACCTGGCTGGATAGGGTAGTCGTCTCCGTCACCAGGAAGCTGCCATACGATCTGAGCGAACATATACTCCTTGTTTGAAGCCTGTGTGCCGTCAGCGAAATAGAACTCATAGTAGAGGCTGTAGTCATAGCTTGCGAATTCAGTTTCGCAGATGCAGAGACCGTCAGCGTAAGCTACCTCATCAGAGTTGTTGTAGATTTCGTAGAACTGGTCGCGGAAATATGTGCTGGTAGAAGGCTTGCCTTCTTCATCAACCTCACCTGTCTCATAGCGGCTTCCTGTATAGTAGATCTCCTTGAAGATGAGCTGAGATTCCTTCACCATGTCAACTTCAATCTTGATTGTCTCGCCCTCTGTAAGAAGGTTAAGATCCTTAATAGCACCTGTGATTGAGTAGAATGTACCGTCCTCAGCAACGCTGGCCTTAGCCATTACGGTGTAGATACCAGGAACGATGCTGGCAGTAGCCTTACCGTTTTCTGTCTGAGCTGTTGTAGCAACAGTAGTGCTAGTGTTTGTGAAGGTCACCTCGTAAGCCTCAGGCTTGATGTCGCCGAGCTTGCTCTCATCGATTTCAACTGTAACGTTGATTGTCTGGATGCCTCCCTCGCTAGGGTCGCAGCTTGTAACTACAGCTGCGAATGCACAAAGTGCAGCAAAAAACATTCGTTTCATAATGATTTGGTTTTTATAGGGTTAATATTTATCTCAATGATACCTTAAGTTCGAATCCGAAGAAGATAGGAATACCGAGTTCTGTGTATCCTGAAGATGCTATGTTTTTGTGAAGTATCCTGCTGTTGAGGAAGTTGTTCACATAGAATGAAGCTGTCATCACATCTCCGATCTCCTTTGTCAGGTTGAGGTTGAATATCGCATAAGGGATATACTGCTCAACAAGGAATCTTGATTCTGACAGTGACGGGTACATGTAGGAGAACTCAGGATCTTTTCTCATCTGCTCGTTCTTTGCAGCAATCTCGTCTTCTGCAAAGAGGTTCACTTTTCCGTCCACATGGCTTATATATCCTATGAACATGTCATCCCTCTTGTAGGTACTCCAGAACTTTGAATACCAGTTGAACTCACCTGTGAGTGTGATGGCGAATCCGATACGTGGGATGTTGTGGGTGATTCTGAGTGTGGTGTTCAGACTTTCGTTGAACTCTGTCTCCAGTTCAGGCTCATATATACCTATATGCTTTACTGCAGTTCCTGCTGGTACTCGATCACCGAATGCATATCCCTTGTTCTTGAATTCTCCACGCATCCATGCTCCGTTGATGTAGAATGAAGTGTTGATAGCGTCAAATCTTCCAAGGTCGATTTCATACTCGATACCGCTGTTATGCGATACGTAGTTGTTCATCGGCTTGTATGTCTGGAAGAAGAGGTTTCTCCATTTGTCTGGGCTTGACAAAGCAAGGGTAGGGATTGTTCCCGGATTAAGCTGAGCCACAACGTACGGCTTAACTGTGTAATAGTGGAAACAGCTGAAGTCACGTCCGAAGTTGTAACCGTTCTCCATGAGCTCGTCGTAAGCTGTGATGCTTACTCTGAAACGTTTGGCTACAGTGAAGTCCATACCGATCTCAGCCTTTCTGTTTGTGGCAATCTGAAGGTCAGGATTCTCGGTGTCGTATACTGTTGTCTGGGCAAGGAGAAGTCTCTCTGCTTCAGGGGTATTCACGTCCATTCCGTTATAGAGGATGAGGTCGTGGTATGCCTTGTTAGGATTAAGATAGATTGATGTCGGAGCCTTGCTCGTGATACCCCAACCTCCTCTTACTGTCATCCAAGGGAAGACATCGAGTGATGCGTTGAAACGTGGTGCAAACACGTTCTTGCCGTTGATCCAGTCGTATCTGATACCGGCTGTAACATTAAGTTCCCTACGTGCGAATCTCCAGCTGAAGATGTTTTCTGCGTAGGCACCGATCTGGGTGATGAACGGAATGTCATAGTAAGGTCTTCTTCTGAAACCTGATTCGGTGTTGTCAACACTTCTCCAAGGTGGTGCTGTGTCGTCGAATACTGTTCCTTCACCAAGGTTACCGTCAGTCTTGAAGTCTCCGCCGACGAGAAGTCTCTCGGATACATTGCCCCAATTGTGTCCCATATCGAAATTGATCTTGGCAAAGGCATTGACCTCCTTTCCGTAGATGTTATATCTGTATGGGTACGAATATGGGAGGACTGTACCTGTCACCTTCTCATCTGAATGAAGTGTTGTGACTGTATTGCCTTCTATATCCTTGTACTCCAGTCCGCCGATATTGGTGTATATTCCGGTCGTCATGGCGGTTGAGTAGAGGTTCATTGCATTTGATGCAGTGTTTCTGTAATATGAGTCCTTGTCAGTGTAGCTTCCTGACAAGAGCCAGTTGATTGACTTGAGCCATGCTCCGTTGATGAAGGACTTACCGTTATGGTTGAAGGTCACATTGATGTTCTCTGCCTTTGACTCATTGATCACATCATCATCAGGATTCCTGTCTCGCTTCTGGTTTGCATAAGAAAGCGAGAGGGAGGTGTTGGCTGTCGTGTTCTTTGCGAACATTACAGACCAAAGGGCCTTGATATTAGCTCTCTGATACTTATTGAGGTTGTTTATAATCTCTTGGATGTTATAAGCATAGTCTCCGGAAATGTTCAGGTCACCGGCTCTCTTTCCGAGGCCGAATCCTTTTGCCGCAGACACCTGATAGATGTTAGGATTAGTCTTGAATCTGAGGGTAAGAGGAGACTTTCCGGCTTTTGACTTGACGATCACTGCTCCAGATGTCATGTCACCGTATTCAACTGAAGGGATACCTCTGATCACTTCTACAGACTCGATATTGTCGGTAGAGAGTGAACGGATGTCCACACCGCTTGCAGCTGATGCACTACCTGACAGGCCATTTTCTGCTTTGGTCTCGCCGGCTATGGATGTTGAAAGCACCTGAAGATTGGCGTTGTTTGACATAGGGGCTCCGTCCACGATGATTGCCGTACCGAGGCTGTTGACAGCAAGTCCGTTGTTGGATCTGATGGAGATGGACTGTGCACTTGAAAGATTAGGATTTGACACGCTTACTCCAGGAAGGAGTGCCATCACGTCCTTGAGTGAACTTGTCTGCATGTGGTCCATTGCCTGTCTCGAGATGTTTGATGCGGTACTGCTTCCCGCTTTGTTCTGGGTCGCGGTTACTGTCAGGGTCTCGATGTGGAAAGATACCGGTCTCATCTTGAGGTCGAGGTGAGTGATCTTGCCTGGCTTGACAGTGAAGACGGTGTCGACCTTTTCCATTCCGAAGAACTGTATGGAAAGTGAAACCTCTCCAGCCGGAACTCTTTCGACAGTGAATGATCCGTCCTTGTCTGTCATGGTGTACTGGTTGGACCTTTCAAGCACGACGCTTGCGAAATCAATCGGAAGGCCGTCATCTGAACAATGTACGGAACCAGTAATTGTTGCTGTCCTGCTGTTCTGAGCCGAAAGGGAAAGACCGGCTGCAAGTATGCAGAAAATGACTGTTACAATTCTTTTCATTGTTATGGTTTTTTGTTCTTTTCTTTCAATCTGTAAAACTTTCAGACCCTGTTTTTATTTCTGAAAACTGAAATAAATAAGAACGAAATGATAATTCTTTAATTCCAGAATCACCAAGTCGCTATCAAAATGGATATTTCTACTTTCAGATTATAAGCATGACGACCTGAGGACTCCGGCTGATGATACTGAAATAATGACAGGATGTCCAGACAGCTTTTGAAGGGAGAGCAGCCGTCCGGAAATAGTCATTTCATTGATAATCAACGTCGTCATAGGTCCTTGTAGAAATGTGTCTATCAAGTTTTTCTTGTTTGTTAAATTCGTTCAAGTTGCGAAATTATGTATTTTTATCTAAAATGCAAAACTTTTTAACTTATTTTGCTGTAATCGCGTACCTGATATTTGTCTTTTGTGAGTTCTTTCCTAAGAATCAGATTCCTATTGTCATGTAGAATCGGGTCTTCAGACAGTATGGCCTCAGCAGCGGAGCGTGCTGCATTGAGTATTAGGCCGTCTTTTGCCAGAGAGGCGATGTTAAGACTGATTGGTAGACCGCTCTGCTGTGTTCCTTCAAGATCTCCCGGACCTCTCATCTTCATGTCTTCCTCGGCCAGTTCGAATCCGTTTTCCGTTGCACACATCAGTTCTATACGTCTTCTTGATTCCTTGCTCATCTTCTGACCGGTCATAAGGACGCAGAATGATTTCTCGCTTCCTCTTCCGACACGTCCTCGAAGCTGGTGAAGCTGGCTCAGCCCGAATCTTTCTGCACTTTCTATTACCATTACCGAAGCATTAGGGACGTCTACACCCACTTCAATGACTGAAGTCGCAACCAGAATGTCAGCCCTGCCTGCTGCAAATGCATCCATGTTGAATTTTTTGACGTCGTTGAGCTGCTTGCCGTGTACGACAGCGGTCTTGTACTGCGGGAATGGAAATTTCTGCATGATGTCTTCAGCTCCAGCTTCCAGACTCTGATAGTCGAGCTTTTCAGTTTCATTTATGAGAGGATATACGACGAAGACCTGTCTTCCGGCTGCAATCTGTTCCTTCATGAACCTGTATAAAGCCGGACGTTTCCCTTCTGTTGCGTGAATTGTCTGAACAGGTTTTCTTCCCGGTGGCAGTTCGTCTATGACAGATACATCCAGATCTCCGTATAGAGTCATTGCCAGTGTGCGCGGAATAGGGGTGGCGGTCATTACCAGAACATGTGGAGGGGCTCCGCATGTCGATTTTCTCCAGAGTTTGGATCTTTGCTCGACTCCGAACCTGTGCTGTTCGTCAATGATGGCAAGACCAAGATTTCTGAAAATGACATTATCCTCTATCAGGGCATGAGTGCCGACTATCACTCCTATGCTTCCGTCTTCAAGTCCTGCATGAATTTCTCGCCTTTCAGCTGTCTTGCTGCTTCCGGTGAGAAGTGCAGAACGGACACCTGTGGGCTCGAGAAACTTCTGGATGTTGCGGAAATGCTGCTGGGCAAGAACCTCGGTAGGGGCCATTATGCATGTCTGATATCCGTTCCCAATAGCTATCAATGCAGTAAGTACCGCGACCATGGTCTTTCCACTGCCGACATCACCCTGAAGGAGCCTGTTCATCTGGTGGCCGCTCTTCATATCGTCGCGAATCTCCTTTATTACGCGTTTCTGTGCTCCGGTCAGCGGGAAAGGAAGGGCTTCGTAACATCTGTTGAAGGCATCTCCGACCTTAGGCATCGGAATGCCTTGTTCGGCCCTGCTCCTTATATATTTCTGTTTGAGAAGCGACAGCTGCAGGTAGAACAGCTCCTCGAACTTCAGTCTGTAGCGGGACTTTTCCAGACTCTGCATGTCCTTTGGAAAGTGGATGTTGCGAAGAGCGAAATGTATAGGGACCAGACCGTATTGCCTTATGACATATTCCGGAAGGGATTCTTCTATATATTCCAGTCCTTTATTGAGTGCAGCCTCCAAGAGCCTGTTCATTACTTTTGTGGTGACGCCTCCGTTTTTCAGCTTCTCCGTGCTGGGGTAGACACCGGTCATGCTTGTGACAGCCCCCTGATTGCTATCCTGGCCAGTCTGCGGGTCAATTTCCGGGTGGACTATATTTACTCTTCCGTTGAAACCGGTCGGCTTTCCAAAGAAAATGTATTCCTGGCCTGGCTTGAGCTTTTCATACATCCATTTTATTCCCTTGAAGAATACCATCTCCATTTCTCCGGAGCCGTCGCTTACCCATACGCTTATCCTTTTGACAGTGTTGAATCTTACAGGACCGTCTGCCGGAGCGTCTGCAACTGAAGAATTCCCATGCAGATCGATTCTTATTACCTTGGCTTTCAACTGTATGTATGCCATGTCAGGTCTTGCGTCTGCGATCCTGACGTAAGAACTGCGGTCAATATAACGGAAGGGGTAGAGCCTCAGCAGTTCTCCTACCGTGCCCACGGAAAGTTCCTTTTTCAGAAGAGCCGATCTTTTAGGACCCACTCCAGGAAGGAACTGTATGTCCATATCCAGTCCGTTCTGTGCCATAGCATGGCAAAAATACAAAAATTATCATTTACTCCAATCTGCTGCTCCTGTCATTTCTTTCGCTACCGCTCAAGCGGCAAGCCTGGCTCGATATGACAGTGGATGCTGTGTCCTCGGCTTGGCGATATGGTATGTGTTGTGTGTCAGACAGCTCGGTCGAGTTTTGCCGCATTCCCGGTCGAGCGAATTTACCATGACAAAAGGGGAGGTGTTCAGGCAGAACAGACGATCAGGCTATGATGTGGTGTCGGCTCTGTGGTGATATTCTGAGATACATAATGGGAGATGTAAACTGATGTATCATTCTCATATATCAAAACTGTTTGCTATATTTGTAAGTTTTTACGAATAATCAAATTTTTAGATATGGCAAGAAAATTAACAGTGGGAATTACTCAGGGTGATGGAAACGGTATAGGATACGAGGTTATCATCAAGGCGCTTGCGGACGAGAGAATGCTCGATTTGTGTACTCCGGTCATCTACGGATCTTCCAAGATATTCGGTTTCTATAAGAAGCAGATACATAATATTGAACAGATCAATACGAATGTTGTCACCTCGGCAAAGGATGTCCATCAGAAGAGAGTCAATATTGTCAACTGCCTTCCTGACAATGTTTTCGTTGAGCCTGGTCAGCCGACTCCCGAGTCAGCAAAGTCAGCTATGACTGCACTTCATAGGGCGGTGCAGGATATTAAGGAAGGATATATCGATGTCCTTATCACGGCACCTTTCAATAAAAGGGCAATGACGGCTGAGGGGTTCGGATATACTGGTCATACTGAGTATCTGGAAAAAGAATTCGGGGTTGATGAGGTTGCAATGATCATGGTCAGCGAGGGCCTGAAGGTCGGTGTCGTGACCGGACATATTCCTTTGAAGGAGGTTGTGAATCAGATTTCTACAGAGAAGATCCTTAAGAAACTCAGACTTATGAAGGCTTCGCTTCAGAGGGATTTCGGTGTCGATGCTCCAAAGATCGCAGTTCTTGGACTGAATCCTCACTGCGGTGACGGCGGACTTCTCGGTGACGAAGAACAGCAGATCATTCTTCCTGCAGTGAAGGCTGCAAATGAAGAGGGTATAATGGCATTCGGACCATATTCTCCTGATGGATTCTTCGGTCTTGGCAATTACAGCAGGTTTGATGCTGTGCTTGCTATGTATCACGACCAGGGGCTAACTCCTTTCAAGGCACTTGCCTTCGAACAGGGAGTCAACTTTACAGCAGGTCTTCCTATAGTCAGGACATCTCCGGACCATGGAACTGCTTATGAAATGGCCGGCAGGGACCTTGCGGATCCGCGTTCCATGATATCATCCATCTATACGGCTATAGATATCTTCCATAAAAGAGAGGCTTACGATGAACTGATGGCAGGAAGAATGACTATCGAGATGCCGGATACGGAGATCAAGCCAAGAGGTGGACGTATAATAGAATAGAAAACGGTATGGCTGATAATGTCAGACAATCAAGACCTCCGATCTATCTCTACACGGACGGAGCTTCCAGCGGTAATCCCGGTCCGGGTGGTTATGGGGTGGTGTTGAAATGTGCCGGAAGGGAGATGGAAATGTCAGGTGGATTCAGCCTTACTACGAACAACAGGATGGAACTGCTTGCTGTCATCAAGGGACTTGAGGCTGTCAGATGGGATAATGCCGAGATCCATGTCTGCAGTGATTCTTCCTATGTTGTGAATGCAATCAATAAGGGATGGCTTGAGAACTGGAAGCGTAAAGGATATGCAAAAGTCAAGAACCCCGATCTGTGGATGAGGCTTGATGTGCTGCTTAAAAAGCACAGGGTATCATTTCATTGGATCAAAGGGCATGCAGGACATCCTGAAAATGAAAGATGTGATGCTCTGGCAGTTGCGGCCGGCAGTATTGCCGGTTTGTCCCCAGATCCGGGCTATCAACCTGACAATGAATCAAATCCGAATCTTATATGAATATTTTAGTGACAGGTGCCCAAGGTCAGTTGGGTCATGCTCTCAGACGTGTGTCTGCCGATAGCAGTAATGAATGGTATTTCTCTGATGTTCTTGCAGGAGATGATGTCGTGAAACTCGATATGACTGACAGAGACGGTGTGGAGGCTTTTGTCCTTGAAAAGGATATCAAGGTTATCATAAACTGTGCGGCATATACGAATGTAGAGAAGGCTGAAGATGATGAGGAATTTGCATATAAGCTTAACGCTGAAGGACCGGCGGTACTGGCGGCGGCTGCTGTGCGGAATGATGCTCTTCTGATACATGTCTCCACTGACTATGTCTTTGATGGCAAGGGTTGTATTCCGTATAGGGAAGATATGCCTGCCGCACCGGTAAGTGCTTATGGCAGGACCAAACTGGCCGGTGAAGAGGCGATTGCTGCATCCGGATGCCGTTATATGATTTTCCGTACGGCATGGCTGTACTACGATGAGGGAAAGAATTTCGTGGAAAAGATGCTGGAACTTACAGCGTCACGCCCAGCGGTCAAGGTCGTTTTTGATCAGGTAGGCACACCGACCTATGCCTTGGACCTTGCGGAACTTCTATGTCACATCGTCGAGGAAAATCTGTATTCCGTTTCCGGAATCTGGCACTACAGCAATGAAGGAGTATGCTCATGGTATGACTTTGCTCGTGAGATATCTTCTATGGCAGGACATCTTTGTGATGTTCTGCCGTGCAGGACTGAGGAGTTCCCGACGAAGGCTGCAAGGCCTCATTATTCAGTTCTTGACAAGACCAAGGTCAAGCATGATTTCGGGGTGGAAATACCTCATTGGAAGGATTCCTTGACAGTCTATATGATGAATAAGTCATGATGGAGTAATCTAAATTTGGCTAAATAATAGATTTTCACTATTTTTGTGGGATATTTGTGCCATTGGCATGAATGTCCCGCATTTGAATTTTAAATATAGATAAATATGTCATTGACAGACGTTTTTAAGAAGATTTTCGGTACTAAGGCTGACCGAGATATGAAGCAGCTCAGACCTGTTCTGAATAAGGTCCTTGCTGCGTATGAAGTAATAGACAGACTTACAGATGATCAGCTCAGGGAAAGATGTCAGGAACTCAAGAATAAGATTCAGACAGCTATAGCTCAGGATGAGAACCGTATTGCTCAGATAAAGGAAGAGTTGGAAAAGGAAATTCCTGTGGAGCAGAAGGAGGCTCTGGCAACCGAGTCTGATAAGCTTGTGAAGAAGGTTGATGAAACGATAGAGAAGGTGTTGGACGAAATACTTCCTGATGCTTTCGCAATAATGAAGTCGACCGCAAGACGTTTCAAGGAGAATCCTGTGATTAAGGTCAAGGCTACCGATTTTGACCGCAACCTCAGCACGACAAAGGAGTTCGTGACCATTGACGGTGATTATGCCCTCTGGCAGAACCATTGGATGGCCGGTGGAAATGAGATAACATGGGACATGGTTCATTATGATGTCCAGCTCATCGGCGGTATAGTTCTTCATCAGGGTAAGATTGCCGAGATGGCGACAGGAGAGGGTAAGACTCTCGTGGCGACCTTGCCTGTCTTCCTGAATGCACTTGCAGGAAAGGGTGTGCATGTGGTGACAGTAAATGACTATCTCTCAAAGCGTGACTCGGAGTGGATGGGCCCTCTTTACATGTTCCATGGACTTTCTGTAGACTGTATCGACAAGCATCAGCCTAACAGCGATGCGAGAAAGAAGGCATATTCATGCAACATCACTTTCGGTACGAACAATGAGTTCGGCTTCGACTACCTCAGGGACAATATGGCTACATCAATGGGTGACCTTGTTCAGAAGAAACACCACTTTGCCATTGTCGATGAGGTTGACTCGGTGCTTATCGATGACGCACGTACCCCTCTCATCATCTCAGGTCCTGTCCCTAAGGGAGAAGACCAGCAGTTCATGGAGTTCAAACCTTATGTGGAAAGGCTTTACAGCAGCCAGAAGGCCCTTGTGACTTCTTTGCTCAATGAGGCAAAGAAACTTATTGCCGAAGGAAACGAGAAGGATGGCGGCGTGCTTCTTTTCAGAGCATTCAAGGGATATCCGAAATACAAGCCGCTCATCAAGTTCCTCAGTGAACCGGGAATGAAGCAGCTCCTCCAGAAGGTAGAGAACTATTATATCCAGGATAACGAGCGTGAAATGCCTTTCATCACAGATGAACTTTATTTCGTCATCAATGAGAAACAGCATACTGTGGATATGACGGACAAGGGCCGCGACCTTATCACCGGCAACCTTTCCGATTCCAATTTCTTTGTCCTCCCGGATGTCGGAGCAGCAGTAGCGGAAGTCCAGAAGAATCCTGACCTTACTCCTGAGCAGAAACAGGTGAAGAAAGATGAGATCTATGCGGATTTCGCTCTTAAGTCAGAACGTGTTCACACAGTGAATCAGCTCCTCAAGGCATACACAATGTTCGATAAGGAGGTTGATTATATCATTGCAGACGGAAAGATCAAGATTGTCGACGAGCAGACCGGACGTATCATGGAGGGAAGAAGGTGGAGCGACGGTCTTCATCAGGCCGTTGAGGCAAAGGAAAATGTGAAGGTTGAGGCTGCAACACAGACATTTGCTACAATCACGCTTCAGAATTATTTCCGTATGTATCACAAGCTTGCCGGTATGACCGGTACGGCTGAGACTGAGGCGGGTGAGTTCTGGTCGATCTACAAGCTGGATGTTGTCGTGATCCCTACCAACAGACCTATTGCCAGATTTGACCATAATGACCTTATCTATAAGACAAAGAAGGCAAAGTATGATGCGGTCATAAATAAAGTTGTGGAACTGACTTCTGAGGGCCGTCCTGTCCTTGTGGGTACTACGGATGTGGAGACATCGGAACTTCTCAGCCGTATGCTTCGAATGAGAGGTATACAGCATCAGGTCCTCAATGCCAAGCAGCATGCCCGTGAAGCCGAGGTCGTGGCACACGCAGGTCAGAAGAGTACTGTGACAATCGCGACAAATATGGCAGGTCGTGGTACTGACATCAAGCTCAGTGATGAAGTCAAGGCGGCAGGTGGTCTTGCCATTATCGGTACGGAACGTCACGACAGCCGTCGAGTTGACCGTCAGCTCAGAGGACGATCAGGCCGTCAGGGTGACCCGGGTTCTTCGATCTTCTATGTATCTCTCGAAGATAAGCTGATGCGTCTTTTCGGATCGGAGAAGATTGCCGGCGTTGTGGATAGGCTCGGTATGGAGGAGAATGAGGCTCTTGAGGCATCAATGCTTTCAAGCTCTATCGAAAGGGCTCAGAAGAAGGTTGAGGAAAACCACTTCGGAACACGTAAGAGACTTCTTGAGTATGATGATGTCATGAACTCTCAGAGAGAGGTAATATATACCAAGAGACGTAATGCCCTTTCCGGAGAGCGTGTGGAGATCGACGTGATGAACATGATGCAGGACACAGCACAGATCATCTCGGAGAAGTGTGAGGGTATGGATTACGAGTCATTCTCTGAGTACCTGATGTCTTCACTTTCGATAGATTCAGGACTTGATGAAGAGGCTTATGCAAAGATAAATCCTAAGAATCTTGCCGAACGTCTTCACACTCATATGCTTGAGACTTACAACCGTCGTATGGATACAATGGTTCAGAGGGCATATCCTATCATCAAGGATGTTTATGAAAAGCAGGGAGCCATCTATCAGAATATTGCGATTCCTATCTCGGATGGTCGTAAGATGCTGACACTTTCTGTAAATCTCAAGAAAGCATATGAGTCTGAGGGTAAGGAGATTGCAAGGGCACTCAGCAAGTCAGTGACTCTTTACCAGATCGATGAGAAATGGAAGGAGCATCTTCGTGATATGGATGACCTGAAGCAGTCGGTGCAGAATGCAACTTACGAGCAGAAGGATCCGCTTCTCATCTATAAATTCGAGAGCTTCAACCTCTTCAGCCAGATGCTTGAGGATCTTAACAAGGATGTGCTTTCATTCCTTCTCAGGGCTTTCATCCCTCTCAGAGATGCATCTGAGGCCAAGGCTCCTGTCCAGCAGAAGAAGAATGACATGAGTCAGATGACAACCAGCAGGACTGACCTTGTGACCAATTCAGGTCAGCAGAAGTCCAATCAGCCTGTCCATGTGGAAAAGCAGGTGGGAAGAAACGACCCATGTCCATGCGGTTCAGGAAAGAAATTCAAGAACTGTCACGGAAAAGGATTATAAAATATAAAAATAGAATACAATGGCAAAAGTGGAACCAACTATCAATGTTAATTCTGTCAGCAGAATATCTGCCGGCACTGTCATCAAGGGTGAAATTGTTTCTCCATACGATATTCGTATTGACGGTACTTTTGAGGGAAAAATCCAGAGCAAAGGAAGGGTAGTGGCTGGTGAGACAGCAGTGATCAAAGGTGATATCATTTGTGAGAATGTTGACCTTTGGGGCAAGATCGACGGAAATATCTTTGTCAAGGATACCCTTGCTCTCAAGGAGGGATGCGTAGTGAACGGAGGATTGAATGTCAGAAGACTTTCTGTTGAACTCGGTTCGACGTTCAACGGAACCTGCCGAATGATTTCAGAATCTGAATTCAATAAGGTGGCAGGTATTGATCAGCAGGTACAGAAACCTGCAGCACAGCGCCCTCAGCCGGTTGCTGCCAACTGATTTTCCGATACCTTTCCGTCATTGCCGCTTTGACCGTCAATATCCTGCGGTCCGCAGTCAGGTTCGATGATAGCAGGAAGAATAATCAGTAAAAGATGCGGCGGTACATGAATTTCGTCATTCATGTACCGCCGTTTTTGATGTGCGCCCCTTTTGTTGGACGGTTTAACTTTTATTTATTTTCGGCTCGTGGTACAGAGCAGGCGGAGCAGCCCTTGGGCTGAGCTGCGGAGCTTGCTCTGAGCAGCTGGCTGGGTATTTGCCAGCTGCGGTGCCTAGCTCTACGCGAAGAATAACCATTTGCCTTAAGCAGTTAGCATCGTCTTCCATGTCAGCTGCGGGACTCTGCAGTTAGTATCGATCTTGGCGAGTGACGGTGTGGGCAGGAGTTGCACCGGAGATTGCAAATGCACGGACTTAAGATTGTCAAATTGGCAGTATTTGTTAAGAGTTGCTGATTTTGAGGGAGTTAAGCAAGGCACCATCGCCGGAATATACGAACTCCGGCGACGGCAGATCAAGAATCCCAGCTTCCGCTCGAGGGAGGCACGGCACCGTGCCTACTGCTGCCAAGTTGAGCAGCATTGGGCACGGTGCATAATGTGTAAATAATTAATATTCAACAATATGCACAAAATGGAGTGTGCCTGACACTGCCTGTCCTGGCAGCCTTGGGCACACCTTTTCAATTTAGGTTTAATATGACTGCACAGAGGCGGAGACT
>JAGAKH010000101.1 GCA_017625725.1 Bacteroidales bacterium
GTTCATCCTGAGCCAGGATCAAACTCTTCATTGTATATTTTTTCAATATCTCTTGTCTGTTCCTGACGCACTTCTAATTCTCAATAAGAATTAACGCTTCTCGATAAATTGTATATTTCTCGGTACTTGCTTCTTGTACTTTCCTTCAATCTTTTCAATGAACTTTTTGTGCCGTTTTCTCTCAAACGGGCTGCAAAGATACGAACTTTTTCTTTACCTCCAAACTTTTTTGAGATTTTTTTTGTTTTTTTTGAATCTCATACTACTTTTGCCCGGAAATAAAAGCTCAACACGTCATTATCGGCCTATCTATATCATCATGAACTGGCTAATAGAACTATTTACACAACCTTCGTCCACACAGACCATACTTATACTCAGTACGATATGTGCCACTGGACTGATATTGGGGAAAATCCGCATCTTAGGAGTCAGCCTGGGTATCACCTTCGTTTTCTTCTCCGGAATTCTGGCCGGCCATTTCGGGATAAAGACAGACCAGTCCATGCTGACAGTACTTCAGAACTTTGGCCTTATACTATATATATACGCACTCGGTGTACAGGTAGGACCAGGCTTTTTCTCATCTTTCAAGAAAGACGGGATCAAATTGAACATCATTGCCTTTACCGTTATGGTTGCCGGCAGCGTAATGATGGTACTGCTGCACTTCGCCACCGAAACTCCTATTCCTGAAATGGTGGGACTCTTTTCCGGTGCAGTCACAAACACCCCTATGCTTGGAGCCGCACAACAGGCACTGCTCCAGCTTTACCCGGAACAGATCGAAGAATCAAACAACATGGCGATGGCATGTGCCGTAGGATATCCGTTCGGACTTATCGGAATGATGTTATGCGTCGCGCTCATGAGCCGATTCTCGACCAAAGGAAAACAAGGCAAAAAACACGACCCATCAGAAGACAATACATATATTACTGAGTATCAGGTGAGCAACCCTGCTATATTCGGGAAAACCATACAGGAAATCAGGTCTGCTGCCTCGTGCCGTTTTGTAATCTCCAGAATATGGAAGAACGGCAAGGTGATCATACCGACTTCAGAGACTGTCATTGAAGAGAAGGAACACATACTTGTAATATCTGGAAAGAAAGATGTCCCTGCCATCCAGACCCTTTTCGGCCATCAGGAGGATGTGGATTGGAACAAGAAGGAAATCGACTGGAATGCAATCGACAGCCAGCTGATCTCCAGAAAGGTCCTCGTAACGAAGCCTAGAATCAACGGTATGAGACTCGGAGACCTCAGACTGAGGAACTCATTCGGCATAAATATCACACGAGTAAACAGAGCCGGTATCGACCTGCTTCCTTCACGAGGTCTGAGATTGCAGCTTGGTGACAAACTGACGATTGTCGGTGAAGCCCGATCCATAGAGAATGCATGCAACGTCCTTGGAAATGAGGCAAAACAACTGAGAAATCCGAATCTCCTGTCAATATTCATTGGCATAGCTGTCGGTCTTGTTCTGGGAAGCATTCCATTCACTATCCCGGGAATGAGCATGCCGGTAAAGCTGGGAATTGCCGGAGGTCCTATTATTATAGGTATACTCATGGGGGCATTCGGTCCACGCCTGCATCTGGCAGTATATATGAGCCAGGGGACCAACCTGATGCTCAGACAGCTGGGACTGACCCTCTATCTGGCAGGACTGGGCATAAGTGCCGGTAGCGATTTCTTCAGCACAGTACTGTCTCCGGAAGGTCTGAAATGGGTTCTCATAAGTTTCTCTTTAGCGACGGTACCGACCATACTGACAGGGATGGTATCACACTTCTTTCTCAAAGTTGGATATGCGGAAAACGTCGGAATGTTATGCGGAAGCATGGCAAATCCGATTGCCTTGAACTACGCCAACAGCACATCCGGCGGAGACGAACCGGCTGCAGCCTATGCTACAGTATACCCTGCAAGCATCTTCCTTAGAGTGATTTCCGCTCAGATCCTGATGATTCTCTTTTATTAATTCTTCCTTATCAGCTTCCACGCAGCAAAAAGATAGGCTACGATCAGGACTGTATGAACAGCGGTCCCTGCAATAGCATCCATACCAGCAGATCCGTTATGAATGATTACATGTCAGAAAGGAGCGAATACTGATAGATTACATTACCATTGATATCGATCCTTATTCTCTGTCCGTCAAGCCTTCCGGAAGCCACTCCATGAACGAACATACGGTTCTTTCCATCCCTTTCAAGAGCCTCGCATTCTGCAGGGAAGATTTCTCTTCCATCCTGAGAGTAGACACCGCATTTTCCATCTTTTTCCACGTATATGCTTCCATCAGCACAGATCTCGACCTTTGAATATCTTGCAGGAACGACAAATTTATCGTCCGTATTGATTACACCCCATAAACCATTCTTGCTAACACATGCCAGTCCGGTTACAGGATCGAAATCCCTTGCATCAGAATACGACATAGGAATGACAAATTCTCCTGTCTTATCAATATATCCGTATCTGCCCGCCTGTGACAACAAGGCATGTCCACCGGAGAAAGAACTTCCTGCATCATACATCGGCACGGCAAGCCAATCTCCCTGAAGATTTACAAATCCCACTTTGTTCTTAATCGTCACAAGAGTGAAATCCTCGGAAAAGTTTTCAACTTCATCAGAGAAAGGAGCAACCAATATATTGCCTTTGCGGTCAATGAATCCGAATTTTCCCATAAATCTGATGCGGGCCATTCCTCCGACATATTCACGGATTTCTTCATAGTCCATAGGAACAACCATCTCACCGTCTTTATCGAAACACCCGTATTTGTCATCCTTTCTGACAACTATGATGTCTTCACACATCCTTCCCACATAATCATATTCTATCGGAACAATAACTTTTCCAGTAACATCCAACACACCATACAGACTACCTGATGAAGCCTTTACATAAGACGGATTCTCAAGAATCTCAAGATAATCATACTTGGTCTCCACGACGATCCTGCCCTCCTTATCTATAAGTCCATAATTACCCATATGGCTGACTATCAGGTGATCAGCCGAAAAGCCACCGAACTCCCAATCATAAGAAGTACACATCTGGTCAGGATAAAGCATCGGAGAATTGAGCCATGCTCCTTCTGGATTTACAAGGCCACAGCCACCAAGTACGCCATCGCCCCATTCATCCCACACGCACTTGAGCCTTACTCCAAAATTATCGCCCATCGCATCCAGAACAAAATGAGGATAATAATCTGTTCCTATATGCTTCTCCTTCAGACATGTAGTTTTTGCGTAAATCATATGATTCCGGCAGATCATCCCTGTAAATCTGGCATCGGCATAATCTTTTGTCATGGATTGTTTTCTCTCTCCGCGTTTGTCCACCTGGACAACAAGAGGCTTTTCCACGCCAGACGCATCGGTTGTCGAACCACATAGATAAATATAATTCTCTGTCTCTTCCAGATCATAGAATTTCTCTCCATAACGAGGTCTGAACTCCCAATCCAACACACAATTTCTGTCATATCGTTTTAACGATGTCTCCGTATCTGCTATTACTGAACCGGAGGCATGGGTATAAAAGCCTCCGAATCTGGATGCAGAGATCCGATAATCTGAATTATCCGGGAGCTGGACAAAAGACACAGCAGACAGACTATCTACGTTGAAAGTAATGACGGCATGAGTCTCGACAGAAGGATTTGGGCTACCGGAATACAGATTTATCGGATATGCTCCAACAGGCAGATTATACGGATCCCTCTCAATCAAATCAGACATGACCTCATCAGCCTTCCTGATAAAAGCAAAACGGACAAGAATCTGGTCATCAGGCAACAAAACAAAATCTTTCGGATATATCGATGAGAATTTCTTTATATCGTACTTCTGTAATGCATCAGCCAATGAGAACTGATCTCCATCCAGAGTCACCAGATATTCTCCAGTCGACGGAACAGATACAAGACAGAGATTGTCGCCAGGACCTGAAGTCGCCTTGAAATGAAGATTATGATGGCCGGAGTCATAATCGGTCACCAGCCCGGATGCCCGTACAAAAGCACCTCCTTCGATAATACCATACGGATTGTCAGAATCTGCCGGGAACGAGAAGTCAAACCCTGACGGGACAGATTCATCCAGTCCGGCAATATTATAACCGCTCCTTTCAAGCATCTCCACAAATCGGCCTGCATCATCTATAAGATTCTGTCTGGACATCAGGTTCTCTTCGATAATAGCATTCTTTGTCCAAGCTGGTATGGAAGTCGTTGTCATGTACTCCTCCGGCTTGAACACATAATACAAATCCGCACAATCCTGGAATGTCACTGCACCTTTGTAATTGACAGCATAGAAGGCTCCGTTGTCATGTATCTTGAAAACGTCTTCACCTATAAATGGTCTGCTGTCAAGGATGGGAGCAAAAAGTTCCGTCATTTTCAAAGATATGGCTCCGTACTTGCTCCCTACCCTGGTAACATAATACTGTCCGGAAGAAGACATCGTGATTTCATCGTAGATGCAAGGAGCGATAAAGTGACCGTAAGAAGTCACAATTCCCACCTTGTCTCCCTGGAACGCAATATATAAGTCCGGTTGGCCGGACAAACCTGTCTGCAGAAATGAAATCTTATCATCAAAAGCCAAGGTCAAAAGATCCTTGCCATCCTTAAGCACACCCCATTTACCATCCATATAGACCTGCTCCAGACCCCGTCGTCTGTCCAGTGGCTCCATTACTTCAAAACAAGGCTCCAGAATAATTCCTCCCCTATTATCGATAGTGCCATATTTCCCATCAAACTTTACCCGATAGCCATAATCCGCATAATCAACCTCATCGTATCTGAAATTTTGAATCCTTCTTCCCTTCGCATCTATAATACCATATTTCCCCCTCAAGTTTACTACAGCTAGACTATCCGCAGAATATTGATCAATACTATCATATTTAGGGTAGACCACAAAAAGACCATTCTTTCCAATCGTACCCCACCTTCCTTGCACACTGACTCTGGCAAGATTCTCCTCATAATCACATGCATCAGTAAAGACCGGTCTTATGATAAACTTGCCTTCACTATCCACGTATCCCCACAAGCCATTCTTGTGTTGAAGAGGCGTTATCTTTTCCAAGAGTTTCTTGCCCTTGATTTCTCTGAGATTCGGGAGATCCTCCGGAACCTGAGCCTTCAGACCTACAAAGGTCTGAAATACAAGAAGTAAGACGAGAATTGTTCTATGTGAAACACTCATGTGCAATCTGATTTATACTATTATTGTTTCGACTCTGGAGCTGCTTCCTGAGTTATCTTAAAGGTTGTCTTTAATTCTTCATTTTTTTCCAAATGCTCACTCTTGATAGTAACGGTGGCGGTTCTGGAGGTCTTGCCGGTGTTCTCTTTGACCTCGACAGTCAAAACACCTGTCGAAGAATATATTTTTGGGGTAACCCAATCATGTGAGCCCTCACAAGTCAGTTCGCCGGAGCACTTCAGGTCTATGAATCTCTCCGTTCCGCCCTTTGCACCAACATATTTATCTTTTACAGGTATTGTATATTCATAAGCCTTCTGCTTGATTATCTTTGTCTCAGACAGATTTCCATAACTCTTGACAGTCATGACCGCTTCCCTTGGCTTAGTTGTAAAATTTTCATTTATAGTAAGCTTTGTAGAGCTCACCTTAGACTTGTCCCCTTTTCCGCTTTTCGTGGACAGATTCACGAAATCCGTATTATCTTTATCCAGAAACGCTGTCCAATCTCCGCTGCTTTTAATCTTGACTGTAATTTCATCTTTATCGAGAGGGCCTAAATCAAGCGTTTCCATTCCGTCCACCACCCAAGTATATTTATTTTGGGAGACGTTAACAACTTTCTCGTGCCTATGTCCTCCTACCTCAGAAACCACCTTAAAAGACCCAGGTCTATCATCGTCTATTCCCGTATGATTTTGCTTAGTCGTAACTTTAAGAGTCTTGTTTCCAGCTCCCTCAGGTATTTCTGTGTCTTTACCATTCACATCCATAGACACTTTTATCCAGTCCGGCACTTCTTGAAGCTTCCATGCACCAGTACATACTACATTAAGTTCCTGTGGTTGGTTTTTATCAGATATTTCATCAAATTTGTCGAGGGTCTTATCTGTACTGTCGAATTCATATGCATCCTGACTAAATACAATGTCTTTAAATAATTCGTCATTTACCGTACTGACCACTCTGACAGTACATTTCCTTTCTTCAAGGGCCCCATTATTCTCAGGTGTGAAGTTAAGAGTAGAACTACCTTCGCCACTATCTTCCTTCGGCCCATACCACTTCTCTGTTGAATTGTTATCTTTCTCATCAATCTCCCATCCGGCCTCCTTCGTAGTTTTAATTCCCGCTGTTACAGTTGTGTTAGGTAAAGGTAAAGCAGGGAAAGAATATGAATCCGCACTTTCCACCTCAAACAAAAATCCATCTTGTGTTAATTTCCCCAAAGAAATAGATTCTATTTCTTTACCAACTGTAACATTAACCTGAACTGTTGCTTCACGCTCGCGTGTTTCTTTATTAGTGTCAACTTTCACAACTATGGTCTTGTATTGCCGACCATTGCCTTCTCTACACACATTGTCCTGTTCATCGTAAAATTTTATCCATTTGACATCCTCGCCCTTCGAATCGGTGGCTTTAAGTTCCCACGGAGCAGAACAGTTCACATAAAAATCAGTTTTAATTCCATCCTTTTTATAAGCTGCAAAATTATCATCTGGTAGTTTAAATTCATTTTTTCTATCCGACGTAAGAATGTCAGTTCTTAGAGACTGCTGGATAAAATGCAATCTTTTCTTATCTTTATTTCCCCACTCTCCTTCAGCATGACTTTCGCTTTGGAAATTCAACACTCTTTTTCTATCATCCTCAGGTTTAGTAGACAGTGTATTATATTCAGATGCGGCCACCTTGACTTCCAGATTATCGCACCCAGTACCTTTATACACCCCATTTTCGCTATCAAATTCAACACCCTCCACCTTCAGCCATTCCTCATCAGCAGCATCCATCTTCAGTGTCCACGGTCCATCTGATGTGACATATATGCTATAAGAGTCTGTATCCATTCTGGATATACCCTTCGTTGGTGTATCATTTTCATATTTGACATCAAAACGGAATTTATTCTGAGTTACATCGAAAGGTATATTCAAGTCATTTACATTCGTGTAATCATTATTGACGGTCTTGAATTGAAGATCCTCAGAGACGTTGTCTTCAAAATTAAGATTCTGATCTACTTCGATCTTAATCTCTGCATCTCCTGTTCCTTCTAACTTCCCGACTGCCTGATAATCATTGTCACCCTTTGTCTTGAGATATATATTTTTTTTCATCCAGTCAGGAAGTTCGAGGCTCCACGGGCCAGTCGTATTTACCTTGAGGTTTAAAGTCTCTCCCTTATTCTGAATTGTTCTTTCATAGTTATCCTGCCCTGTCTTGTCATCATAATCAACACTGAAGACATATTCTTTCTGAACAGCTTCAAACAACATTTCCGTCCCCTCAATAGGCTTGCCGTTCTCATCCTTAATCCAGAATTTTATGTCTTTTTTTGTCGTATCTCTTTTTGTATTCGGCTTAAGCCATGTAAGAGTGACAGAAGTCTCCACCTCTTCACGGCTTTGATCTTCTTCATTGATTTGCGGCGTTCCTTTCTGTTCAGAAACATCTATTACTCCACTCTCATTGATCTGACCCAGATTTGATCCCCATTCATAGCCATTTTCAAGAATGACCTTGATTTCCTTTGTGGATTCTTCGTCGTTCCCCAATATCTTGCTACTGAGTTCTGAACCTAATTCATTGAAATCATGGAGATAGTCACTATTTTCCAGAGTCTTACCGGAAGCGTCCTCTACAGCAAATATCAGATAATCCTGAGAGATTTCTATTGTCTTTGTAAGATTATTGACATTCATACCAAGTCCATCTTCCTCACCATTATAATCTATTTTCACAGGAGTCAGCTTTATTGTCGCTGTCTTTGAAGTATTTCTGCTGAGATTTGGAGCCAGTGCTCTAAATGAGACCTCTACGTCTGTCTTATCGAAATTCTTTGCTATCGCTCCCTGAATGCCGTCGTTGTCGCTTGTAATTTCAAAGTCAGAAGTGTTATCAAGTTCAAGTTTCCACTGGATGTTGGAATTTACTTTGAACGTCCTTTCAGACTGAGTATGCAGCCATTTCAATATATACTGCTCATCAGGGATATCAATGACCGCCTTATCCTGTGTGATCACAAAATCATCGAGTATAATTCCTCCGTTCTTGAACAATATCCTGGCCTCTCTGTCTTCCGTGATGCATGGTGAGACATCGATCTCCATATAGGTCGTGCCTGGACTTCCTTTGCGGATACCTGTGGTAAGCCAGTTCTTATCACCAGAAATCCATTCTACTTCAAGATCCCATCCACTTTCTGAAGTATATGACAAGGGTAGCATGTCTCCTAAGGGATGTACTTCCATGTCACTTAACGGCAGGTAGCTCATATTTTTGTCACCATACTGATTCTGAGTGTCTTTTGAACATGACACAATGATGGCACCGGCAGTTATTACGGTCAATATTGATATTAATACGAATCGTTTCATAGCACAATCTTACTGTCTGTCATATATCAGATCGCCAGGAGTTGCCTTGAGCAGCCTATGCATTACAGCATAGACAGTATACACAGAAGCGAACACGATTATGACAATTGAACTTACGGTCTTATAACTCCAGAGGGACAGATAGTCAAAGACTCCATCCTTTAATATTCCGCAAACATGCATGGTTCCTTGAACAAGCCAGGTTGCAGAAACCGACATGACAATGGCGGCAATAATGATTACGGACATAATCAATACATATACACTTATCAGGTCTCTGTTGCTGATTCCAAATGCCTTGAAAGTGCCGAGATTTCTCTTAACCTTCTGAAAATATGATTGTAACAGGTTGACAATGAACAGGATTATACACACTATTGCGAAGACGATTATACCCCATGAGAGGATATGTCCCATCGTGCTGACAGCATTGAAGTTTTCCTTCGCATTGATTTGAGACATTTCTATCTTTACCTTGAAATTGTCTCTGATGTATGACTCAAAATCCCTGAGTTTGTGCAAGTCGTTGAAATGCACTGAAATATATGCTCTCTGCGACAGTTCATAATCACTGAACTCATAAGAAAAGACTCTATGTACATCGTTATCCTTAAACGAATCCATGACTGCTGCATTGATCTCTTTTAATGAAGAGTAGCTGAGATAGTCATCATAACAATCGAAAACAACAAATGTTCCTTGCCTGAACGGTTGTATTTCAGGCACATAGAAGCTCAGCTCATCCATGACTATTTCAGCTTCAGTGAGCTTTGATGCTGCCTTGTCAACAATTGCCTTGACCTTGGCCGTTTCGACCTCAGAAGGAATAAAATAGCATAGGGTCCTGGCATAGTTTTCTTTACATAGATAAAATGGGAATGTGTCGTCGTTATTATACTGCTTGTAGAAATAAGAGCCTGAAATAAGGTCCACATTTCCAGGAAGTCTCTTAACTACCGCCAGTACGGGAACCGGAAGTCGCACAAAGCCTTCATCAGGCATGTCAAAGCCGTATTCTGTTGCGTCTGTACCTTCACTCCATCTCTGATGGTCAATAAATGAAGGAGCCTTGTCATACCCCAGCTTTTTCATCGCTTCCTCCGTTATCACAACACCTATTGTGTTTGGATGCACAGCTGCGAGGTCTTCAACCTTCCAGTTTCTCACAACATTATCATCCTCAAGAATCTTTTCTACAAGAGGAGTATTGAGGTCTTGAAAGAAACGGCATTTCAAATACTGGACATTATCATCTGTCCTGCCGTAAAACATCATGGCTGTATAGAAATCTCCCTGGTATCCGCTATAGTGATACTTTTCCTTGTTTTCCTCTGAATCAAGAGCATACTCCAGTCCATAGAAGTCACCCTCGCCATACTCATTCTTGATGTCTACCCAGTTAATGAACGGGTCATCCATCTTGTATGAAAGATAATCAAGGCTTCCGTTACTGAAAGCTATTGCCAGGAACGTTGCTGTCAACACAGCGGTAAGAAGCCATAGATTCGAAAAATTCTTTCCAAGGACAACCTTTCCTTCCCTCTTTACAAACAAACGGAAATAGTCGTTTTTCAATATATCAAACATTTTCATAGGTCATCAGATTTTTTTAAGGTACATTTCAAAATCCATCGCATCATAAGTGTCATGTCCATTACTCCACTGAGTCCGGTCTGCTGACGGAGTATAGACACAATCCTTGTCAATGACACCATGATATGTGACTTCGTCCTTTACCTTGCCTGTCTGGTTCTCTTCTTTTCTGATCTTGATGATCAGATCGGCGAAAGTTGCCGCAAGATGCATGTCATGAGAAACAATTATCGCTGAACTGCCTTCTAATCCATTCAGTTTGGCAGACAACAGTTCCATTGCCTTTACCGCATTGTCACTATCGAGATTTCCAGTCGGTTCATCTCCGAAAAGCACTGTGAAATCAGGAAGAATTGCACGTGCAAAAGCCAATCTCTGCTGCTGGCCACCGGATAATTCCTGAGCCATCCTATCCTCTGAGATGTGTCCCAGTCCAAGATCTTCCAACACCTCAGACGCCTTTGCAAAGGCATCTTTCTGTGAATATCCCTGCAGCATTCGAGTCAATGCTATGTTTTCATATGCAGTGAAATTACGCATGAGGTTCGTGCTCTGGAATATGAAGTTGAAATGCTTCAGTCTGAATTCCGACAATTCATCATCGTTATCCCTGTTCCACAATTCAATAAGGTCTACAGGCTTATCCTCTGCATCATAGAACATGAACTTTGTCCCAGTTTCGGGAACTATTGTATTATTCATCAGGCCAAGGACCTCAAGAATCGTACTTTTACCTATGCCGGATTCTCCCACTATAAATATCTTTTTCCCTTTTGGAAGAACCAGCTCCCGAATATCCAGGACTACTTTTGACACTCCTTCACAATAATTCCTGTCGTAGGAACACCTCAAATCCGCAATTTCAAATAATCTATTCATCATTTATACCCACTAGTGTCCCGTTAAGGGATTGTTAAAAGTTTATAATTGTTTTATTTTTAGTTAATTATAAAGGTATTTTCTTGTACACGACTTGAATCGTAACTTTGGACAGACCATCTTATCTGTCAGTCTATGTTCACAGGAAAA
>JAGAKH010000009.1 GCA_017625725.1 Bacteroidales bacterium
CCTGTTGACTCAACAACAACCTCAGCACCAACCTCATCCCACTTAAGGTTAGCTGGATCCATCTCTGCAGTAAGGCGGATCTTGTTACCGTTTACAACAAGAGCACCATCCTCTACAGCTACTTCACCCTTGAACTGTCCGTGAACTGAGTCATACTTAAGCATATAAGCAAGATACTCTGGCTCGAGAAGGTCATTGATACCTACTACCTGAATGTCGTTTGAGAAATTCTCAACAGCTGCACGGAAAACCATGCGGCCGATACGGCCAAAACCGTTAATACCAATTTTAATCATCTTTAAAATAGTTTATGTAAGTTTAACTTGTTTTCTATAAATACTCTCGTACGTAAGCACAAAAGCGGTGCAAATTTAGTAAAAATATTCCGAATAATTATGCATTCAACCAAATAATTGTTTAAAGAAAATAATGGTTATATTTGTAGTGTTAAAAATATAGTTGAAATGCGTATTCTGATCAGTAATGACGACGGATATCAGGCCAACGGTCTGAAGGTCCTTGCAGAAATAATGAAAGACTTCGGTGAGGTAACAGTCATTGCACCGAAACATCACCAGTCCGGAATATCAATGGCTGTATCATTGGGATTCAGACAGATAGCACACAAGGATTTAGGTGAAGGATGGCACTACGTTGATGCCACACCTGCCAGCTGTGTCAAGTTCGGTTTGAACACAATCTTCTTAGACAAGTTCCCGGATCTTGTGATGTCCGGAATCAACCATGGCTCCAATGCAGCGACAGCTTCATGCTACTCCGGCACCCTCGGTGCGGCAGCGGAAGGAGCCCTTAACGGTATTCCTGCAATCGGAGTATCAATCGACACACATAATCCCAATGCTGATTTCAGCGGAATCAGAAAATATCTGGCAGATATAATAAGGGTTCTGATCCAGAAAAGGACAAATGAAGACAGAGTATACTACAATATCAACTTCCCGGACATTCCTGTTGAAGAAATAAGAGGCGTAAGGATGGCATATCAGGGAAAGGGAAGATGGATCCGGGAATTCAAGGAATGGGATGTAAACCATTACGCAAAGTATGGTATCACACCTGAGCTTCTGGGACAAAGTTCCAATCCGGTCGTTGAAGAAGGAGAAGACCTGTATATGATGGTCGGTGAATTCCTTGACGATCCGCAGAACACAGCCAGAGCGGACCATAGAGTTGTACAGGATGGATATATCAGCGTCGTTGCGCATAACATCGACTGCACCGACTACAGGGAGTACGACAGACTTGAGAAGGCAATCGACACCGATTTCAAGTTATAGGTTCATATTACCTGCACGACCTTCCTGAACGTAATAAGTTATGTATAAAACAATTAAAGGAATAGGGTAGAAACTTAGAGCGAAGCGTTGAGCAAGTCCCTTCCCTGGGGGAAGGGATTTAGGGATGGGTCTGGAAGGTGCATATTTCATATTGCATGCACGACCTTCCTGAACGTAATGAGTTAAGTATAAAACAATTAAAGGAATAGGGTAGAAAATATGAAATACTATCTGATTGCCGGCGAAGCCTCCGGAGACCTCCACGGTTCAAATCTGATGAAGGGCATATATGCTGAAGATCCAGAAGCAGACATACGCTTCTGGGGTGGCGACATGATGCTTTCTGCCTCTAAAGACGGAAAAGGTCTTGTAAGACATTACAGGGAAGGAGCTGTAATGGGATTCGTGGAAGTTCTGGCAAAAGCACGCAAGTTATTGGGAAACATATCTTTCTGCAAGAAAGATATTCTTGAATGGCATCCTGATGTTGTCATACTGATCGATTATCCTGGTTTTAATTTCAAGATTGCGGAATTTGCCCACAAAGCCGGATTAAAGGTCTTCTACTATATAGCTCCAAAAGTCTGGGCATCCAGAGAAGGAAGAATCCGCAAACTTAAGGCTTACGTTGACAAGCTGTTCATAGTCTTCCCGTTTGAAAAGCCATATTTCGACTCAAAAGGAATTGATTACATCTATAAAGGAAATCCTCTTGTAGATGCAGTTGACGGCTCCAGAGCAATGAATGAATCCAGAGAAGACTTTCTCAAGAGATGTACACTTGAAGACAAACCGGTAATTGCCATGCTAGCCGGCTCGCGTAAGGGAGAGATCAATACCATGATGCCCGTACTTACCGAATTTGCAGAAAAGATGCATTCTATCCAAGAATACTCCGGATATCAGTTTCTCATAGCAGGAGCTCCTTCCAGAAGCATGACGGACTATGAACCATGGCTAAATGAGGGCAACAGAAAATTTATTAAGGTATTATTCGGAGAAACCCAGTCTATAATCAGGAATGCTGAAGCTGCTATCGTGAATTCCGGAACTGCATCCCTTGAAACCGTTCTCTTCAACACTCCTCAAGTTGTCGGATATATTACAAATCCTATAACATACTGGCTTGCAAGGAAAATTGTCAAGATCAAGTACATAAGTCTCGGAAATCTGATCATTGACAAACTGGCGTTCAAGGAATTCATACAGGATGACTGCAATCCGGACGCTCTTGTAAAAGAAGTACGTGAATTGATAGAGAATCAGTCCAGGAGATCAGACATGCTGTCAGACTATGCTGACATCAGAACCGCACTGGGGAATTCCGGTGCATCTGCTGAAGTAGCCAAGGCAATGCTTGATGAATTGAAGAAATAAAAAAAGAGGCCGGTGCCTCTTTTTTTATTTCTTCATGACTATTTCAACATTCTCAGCTGAATAGGTTCCAAAATTCCAATTCCCGTCCCCATCCGATGTCTTTTTAAGAACTACAGATTCCTGCGAATCCTTAAATAGTCCTCCGTTCTCCTCACCGTCAACATCCTTCAATTCAAGTGTCACATCATCTAGAGAGACTCCATCCATATCACCAGAATATGTAAAAGATCCGTCTTCTTCTGTATGAACCTTATGACTATAAGGTCCCATTGAAACTTCTATGTTTTCAAGTGGTGATGAATTCTGATCCACTACCCTGCCCTTGACTGAGAATGAAACCACTGGAGTTCCATATTCACATACAACTTCTTCATCGAGTTTGATTACCACATCGTCTGCGACATACAGGCCATAATCCCACGCACCTGTGCCATTCTGTGTCTTCTTCAACAGGACTTCCACTTCCTTATTGAGATAAAGGTCATTCTCATCTTCATCCACATCTGAAAATTTAAGCTTTACCTTCTCGTCCGGGAAGGCAGCAGACTCATATTCAAAGCTTCCGTCAGTCGAGGTAAATACAGTATCCACACTATGCTCAGAAGTCACAGCAATACCTTTTACAGGCTTGTCTGTCAGCGAATTCACTACTTTACCTTTCACACGGAACTCCATGACAGGAACCCCATATTCAGCCACCATTGTCCCGTACATATCAGGACTATTGATCACATTGTCGCATGAAATGAAAGCCTGCACACCAAGCAGCGGCAGTGCCCAACGACAGAATCTATAAAATAACTCTTTCATGGTATAAAGCATTATTTAAGACGTTTCAAATGGCACAGGATCAGGTCACCGTTCTCATCACGCAGATGCATCCCGTTTCCTTCACAATAGCGGAAATATCTGCATTGAGCACATTCTCCTTTCTTCATCCAGGAACGGTCCCTATATGGCTGATATCTGTTCTCCCAGACATCAATAAAATCATCCTTATATATGTTACCTTGTGCAAGATCACTACGAATGCTGGCACAGGCAGATATAGAGCCATCTATCATCACAGAACTGACACTCAAACCAGCCTGACATGCAAACAGATGATCACGCACATGACCCTCGTATTCGCCTAAAAAGCCCTCACATCCATAGCTTGCCATAATCCTGCCCTCTGTTCTCGTAGCCTTGATGAAATCCATAAGACCCCTGAATTTCTCATTACTCAGCTGAAGTTCCGGATCCTGGGCAGCTCTTCCTACCGGGAAAACAGTGAACAGACGCCAGCTCTTAAGTCCCAAGGCAATAAGATACTCCTTGAAATCAGCTAGTTTATCATAATTCCTGTTATTGACACAGGTCACTACATCGAATTTTACTGTCGGCTCATTTGCAAGGATCCTTATCGCCTCTGATGCATTTCTGAAGCTACCCTTTACTCCTCTCATCCACTCATGTTCCTCCTGGAAGCCGTCCAGGCTGATAGTAGCGGCATGCATACCTGCATTAAGAAGTCCGTCAATCTTCTGCGGAGTCATCAGAAGACCGTTTGATACCATTCCCCAGGGAAATTCAAGATCATAAATAGCACGTCCACATTGGAGTATATCCTTGCGCATCAAAGGTTCACCTCCGGTGACAACAACCATCACCTTATGAGAATCATACTTTTCCTTGATACGTCTGAGAACCTTGGCAAAATCCTCAAACGGCATATCCGGATGCAATGCAGAAACCCTGCAGTCACTACCACAATGTCGGCATTTCATATTGCATCTGAGCGTACATTCCCAGAAAAGCTGCCTCAGCGGATGCTTTTCTCTCTGATCCATAATCAGCTGACGCTGAAGTTCAAAAGCAATCTTCTGTTTTATCGATAATCCGGACATCCTATATTCTTGATAAAGGCCTATTTCTGCAAAAATACCTTTTTTTTAAAAAAAACTCAAATCTTTCTGAGACCAAAAATCATAGACCCAATCCTTACCATAGTGGAGCCATACTCCACAGCTATTGAATAATCATCAGACATACCTATGGAAAGTTCCTGAAAATCTGCAGATACAGACGGGAATTCGGAAAGAGAATCCTCATAGATCCTGAGCAAAGATGCAAAGTCGGAGCGTATCACATTCTCATCATCGGTAAATGTCGCCATTCCCATTATTCCCTTGAAACGGATATTCTTATATTCGCCTCTGGAGGCCGCCTGCAATATTGACTTTACTTCTTCCGCCTCAAACCCCTGCTTGGTATCCTCTGCAGCAACATGAGGTTCAAGAAGGACATTGACCACACAGCCACTTGTCCTTCCCCAGGAATCCATAGCATCCAGAAGACGTACGGAATCAACCGACTGGACCAAAGACACATAAGGCAAGACCAGCTTCAGCTTATTGGTCTGTAGATGACCGATAAAATGCCACTCTATGTCTGACATATATCCCGGATCATCAAGTTCAATACGTCTGGCTTCAAGAGCCCTTACCTTTGATGCGAGTTCCTGAGGGCGGCTTTCTGCAAAGATTCTCTGGCCGGCTCTATAAGCTTCTTCAATCGATTCAAAAGGGTGGAATTTGGAAACTGCCACCAACTTTACAGTTGCTGGCAGTTCCGATTTAAGTCTATGTATAACCTTTTCTATCATTATCGACGGTTTCTCTGCTGTTTCTGCATCTGTTCCTGCATTTTCTGTGCTTCTTCCAGACGCTGCTGCCACTTGGACTTCTTCTTAGGCTGATTGGCTTTAAGCATCATGTCCGCACGCACTTTCTCTTCTGTCACCACAAACTTGCGGATATACCATGTCATACCCATAGTGATGATATTGGACAGGAGATAATAGTAGCTGAGGGCTGCTGAGAGATTGTTACAGATGAAGAACATCATGATAGGCATAAGCCATACACTCATGAACTTCATGCCGGCCATATTCGGATCATCCGACATCTGAGAAGAGGTCATCTTCGAATAGAAGAACATCGTCAATGCCATAAGAAGTGCAAAAAGTGAAAGATGGTCTCCTAAAAGAGGAATATTGAAACCGAAGTCCCAGATAGAATCATATGCACTCAGGTCATCAGCCCAGAGGAACTTCTTCTGGCGGAGTTCAATGGATGCAGGGAAGAATCGGAACATTGCAAAAAGGATAGGCATCTGGAGAAGCATCGGAAGGCAACCTCCCATCGGGCTGATTCCGGCCTTCTGGTAAAGGTCCATCATTGCCTGCTGCTTCTTCATGGCATCCTTTTCATTAGGATACTTTTCATTGAGCTTGTCAATCTCAGGTTTGATAACCTGCATCTTTGCAGATGACTTGTATGACTTGATTGTAAGAGGAGAAATGATAAGTTTGATGAGCAACGTCATCAGAAGAATGACAAGACCATAATTTGAAATGAACCTTCCAAGGAAATCAAAACATGGGATTATCACAAGACGGCTGAACCAGCCTACCATCCATCCGCCAAGCGGGATGATCTTCTCATACTTCTGATCATACTCCTTGAGTGTCCGATAGTCATTCGGTCCGAAATAGAACTCATAAGGAAGAACAACATTTCCGGAACCGATCTGAAAATCAGAGCGAAGCTTAGCGGAACACGTCATCAGCTTGCCCTCATTCTTATACTCATCCTCAGAATAGAAATCAAGATCAAAGTCAGCCGAAGCGAACTCATTCTTCGCTGTCATTATTGCCGAGAAGAACTGCTGCTGGAAAGCGAACCACTTCAGTTTGGTATCTATCCTCTTGTCCCCGTCACGTCCTCTTCCTATCATTTCAGGTTTCTTGTCACCTGAGAAATAATAGTTCAGCTTGGAATACTGGGTCTCGTTCTTATAACCTTTTTCGAGTCTTGGAATAACAAGAGACCAGTCTATATCAAGCATTGACACATTACGAGGGATGACATTCTCCATACCGACGAATGACAGCTCGTTATCCACCATATAGCTTCCCTCTGAAATCGAGTATTTCTGCTGGATATAACCGCCTGCTGCAAAAGGCAGACGCATGATTATAGTAGAATCGGTATGCTCGGCAACCTCAAACACAAAATCCTTTGTGCTGATGTTCTCGCCTGCAAAAACATTTATGCTGTACTGGCTGTATCCCGGCTTTACAAGATACAGAGCTGTACTGTCATAGGTCATGTAGTCGTTGATCTTCACAGAATAAGGCTGAGCACCTCTTGTTGTGAATTCCACCTCCATCTTGTCGTTTGAAAGTCTGTAGATGCTTTCTGACGCAAGTCTTGCCTCGACAAGCATGCTGTCCTTGTATGCAGGCAAAGTAACGACCTTTACATTTCCTGCCTCATCCGAAGTTTGAACTGTCCTAAGCGAGTCCATGGCCATCTCGGCCATCATCTCGACTCTTGCAATGGAATCAAGCTGAGCCTGAACCTCCATCTGCTTTTCATACTGCTTTGACTGATACCATGTAAATCCGAACATGATTACACCTATCAGTACAATACCTATAATATTACTCTTATTCATTATTTAAATGTTAACTCTATTCTTCTGTTTCAGACAACTCCCTGATCTGAGCTGCCAATGCTTTCAGCTCTTCCTTAGCCTGAGCGATACGGTCCTCCATCTGCTTGATCAGAGGTGCAGCATTCTTGGACATCGAGAAGAATCCGATATTGTTCTCGTATGTAACGATATCCTGCTCCAGCTGATTGTATTTCATGATGAGACGTTCTTTTTCTGACTTAGGAGACTTTGCAGCACCCCTTGCCTTCCTTCCACGTCCACCTGCAGAGAACTTTGCCATTGCCTCCTTATATGCCTGGGCCACATTATCCTTTTCCTTGAATGGAACGAAACCGATCTCCTGCCACCTCTTCTGGAATTCATGCATAGCCTCTACATCAGATTCATCGTTCTTCAGTTCGTAGGCCTTGATTTCTTCAATCAGACGCTGCTTTGCCTTAAGGTTTCCATAGAAATCATTCTCCGGCTTTGCGTTCTTGTCTCTCTCCGCAAAGAATTCATCACACGCAGCACGGAATCTTTTCCAAAGAGCTTCAGATTTCTTACGTGGAACAGTTCCGATTTCCTTCCACTGCTTCTGAAGATTGATGAACTGGTCGGTAGCCTTCTTCCATTCTGTACTTGACTTCAAGGCTTCTGCAGCTTCACACAAAGCTATCTTCTTTTCAAGATTAGTGTTGATGCTGTCCTTGTATTCATTGTAGAAATCACGCTTGCGTCCATAGAACTTATCGCATGCAGCACGGAATCTGTCATAAATCTTCTGATTTTCCTTCTTTGATGCGAAACCGATGGTCTTCCATTCCTTCTGGATATCCTCAATCTCCTTTGAGAACAGATTCCATTCATTCGATCCTGCCACTTCTCTTTCAGCAATCTCCTCTACTTTTTCACAAAGCACTGTCTTCTTGGCCAGGTTTTCTGCCTGCTGTTCCTTAAGTCCCTCAAAGAAAGCCTGATACTTCTTATTGATTACCGATGTTGCAGCCTTGAAGCGGTCCCAGATCTGCTCCCTGTACTCCTTAGCAACAGGACCGTACTCCTTCCACTGCTCATGAAGCTTCTGAAGTTCACGGAAAGACTCGATTATATTTGAACTCTCAGCCAGTTTCTCAGCTGTCAGGCAGAACTGTTCCTTCGCTTCAAGATTTTTCTTGAAATCAAGGTCCCTGAGTTCGCGGTTGATCTTAACCATATCATAGAACTGCTCGACATAAAGCTGATATGTCTCATTCAGGTTTCTATAGCTCTGAGCCGGAACAGGACCGACAGCCCTCCATCTGTTCTGAATCTCACGGAATTCAGGGAATGTGGCATTCACATCCTCCTGCTTTTCAAGAAGGAGCTTCAGGTCAGCGATGACAGCTTCTTTCTTTGCAAGATTGTCTTCACGTTCCTTCTCCAGCTGTCTGTTATACTCAGCACGTTCCTTCTTATAATTATTGTATAATTTCTTGAAGCCTTTCTCAATCTCTTCAAAAGGATTCTCTGACACGGTCTCAACTGCAGCTTCATCAACTTCTTCCTCAGCAACTTCCTCAACTGACTCCTCGACTGTCTCCTTTACGAAATAACCGGCTTCTGACTTTTCCTTAATCAATCGTTTGTAGAAGGCAGCCTTGATAGCTTCCGCATCCTTTGACATCTTCATCCTTTCTTCATTCTGAATAAGTTCTTCAAAGAGCTTGATAAGCTCAGAAAGATTCTTCTCCGAATAATTCACTGCTGGTTCCACAACTTCTTCAAGTACGTTTTCAACGTTCTCAGGTACATCTGATGTCAATTCAACATCAGGGATAATCTGTTCACTCATAATGATAGGAGTTTTTGGTTTATAAAAATTACAAGACGCAAATATACCATTTTTTTAGTAAAACTCTCATCAAAATGTTAATTTTGCAGGCACATAGGACTTTTGAATCAATTTATCATGAGAATAGATATTATAAGCGTCGTTCCGGAGCTTCTGGAAAGCCCGTTAAGCCACTCGATTGTCGGGAGAGCTATTGACAAAGGATTAGTGGAAATTCATGTACATAATCCAAGAAAATACGGCAAAGGCCCAAGGCAGCAGGTAGATGACTACAGCTACGGCGGTGATGCCGGCATGGTCCTTATGGTTGAGCCGATATATCATCTCATTAACGAACTGAAAGCTGAAAGAGAGTATGACGAGGTTATCTTCATGTCTCCAGACGGAGAAGTTCTGAACCAAGGTATATGCAACGAACTTTCACTCAAGGGCAACATCATCATTCTATGCGGTCACTACAAAGGTATAGACCACAGGATCCGGGAACATCTGGTAACAAGAGAAATATCTGCCGGAGACTATGTCTTGAGTGGCGGCGAACTACCTGCTGCCATACTTGCAGACTCTATAGTGAGATTGATTCCGGGCGCCTTGAGTGATGAAACTTCTGCTTTAAGCGACAGTTTCCAGGACGGTCTTCTTTCTGCCCCAGTATACACAAGGCCTGCTGAATTCAACGGTTGGAAAGTGCCGGAAGTTCTTTTAAGCGGCAATCCGAAGCTGATAAGGCAATGGCAGGACGATCAGGCTATCGAGCGTACCAAAAGGTTGAGACCTGATCTTTTTTCAGAATAAAAGCCATCATTTTTTATTTTTTTAACAATATTTGTTTGGAAGTGATGAATTTTTACATAAATTTGCAATCAACATAACAATTTTATGTCAATCAGACGTTTCTAACCACTAATAATTAATCATCCCATAAAGGGAATACACTACACTACTAACTAACCGAAAAAGCCCGCAGTGATGCGAGCTTTTTTACTTTTATGCAAAAAACGTTACATTTGCACGAAATTCAGAATAAACATGGAAGAGGACATCAGATATTATGAAGCATACGAGGAAAATCTCCAACGCGAGATCCTTAAGATGTGCACAAGCCTTGGAATGCTCGATGGAGAGCTTCTTAATTCGGAAGACATTGACCTCAAGTGGAAGGAATGGGCACCTGAGTACATTGCAGAGGCTCTTCCTGAAGTGAATTCATACCCGGAATTTGCCATTGCATGTGCCGGTTATGCCGGAATGGCGGTAGCAGAATGGTGGGACAAGGACTGGGGCAGGCATCATGGTTCCAAATACGAAACACTGCACGGTCCGCGTGGTTTCGACGACATGGACGAATTCATCGTACAGAATATCCTGGGCCTCGCCTTGGATTCAACTGAAGCACAGCAGATTATGAACATACTTCTTTGCTGTGCCCAGAAGGCGGTAACCTTCATCAGACACGAACAGATCGAACATCAGACCGTCAAGGCATTCCATATCTTTGCCCGCACAGTCAAGGTGATGTTCAGAACAGGAGCCGCCCTTCAGTTGAAGAGACTTGGATATAAATTCCACAAAGTCGATATGAACAGGATGTCAGGAAAATCCTTCTCCTGACATCCGTCTGTTTTCAGAATCTGTAGCTCAGTTTGACCATATAATTCAATGGTGCCTGAGGATATATGCCGACTCCATAACAGAATGAGCCATCCTCCTCTACTATATTCTTATAGCACCACCCGTCAGCATAATACATATTATTGAACAGATTGTTTATATGACATGATATGCCTACGCTGCCGTGTCCGGTTTCAAATTCATGACTAAGAGAAAGATTTGATACGAAATACTGAGGAACCGCCCTGTCATCAGACATGGTGTTGTCGAGATACTGCTTGCCGACATATTTCCCATCTATCGCCAAAGTGGTTGATTTCAAGGAATTGGAAGCTATACCCTTCCATGGAGAGACTGACAGACGCACCATCGAGACAACGGAAGACGACATCAGCATTGTAGTTCTTCCATAATTATACGCAGTCACTCTTCCTGTACCAGCCCAATTGTCATAAGTATCGACATGCTGGACATATTCAGTATAATCCTCTATCTGATTGGTACTCAATGACAGGTTTGCATCAGCCCGAAGCCATGTCAAAGGATTCCATGCTGCAGCAAGCTCAAGGCCCCTCCTCCAGCTTCTCGGCACATTCTCCTTTATCGTGTATCCCACATTCGAAAGACGGCCGGTTTCAAGAAGCATATCCCAATATTCCATCAGATATACGTTTGCAGAAACTGTCAGTGACTCTGAAGAGTATGCGTATCCGAATTCAATATCAAGCATCTTCTCTGGTCTGATGCTCATCTTTGACTTGATCACCTCCTTTATATCACTTCTTCCAGGTTCTCTATGTGCCAATGCTGCAGATAAATATGCCTTATGTCCGGAAGACAGATCAAACGAAAGACCGGCACGAGGGTTTATAAAGTTCCAATGGGTTGAATAATCCAATGATATCTGATCATCCTCCGGTCCCTTCATATCAAGGATGATTCCGCGATACTGCAGGTCAGCATAGGCTGTCATCCACTCCAGAGGCGAATATTCCGCACGTGCAAACAGATTGAGCTCCTGCTTCAAGCCATTGTTGAAATACCATCCATGAGATGAATAATCATACTCATCTCCAAGAATATCACTCCAGAGAACTTTACCAATATGATCACCGTCGTAACGAGACAGATTGAGTCCGGCAGTCACGGAAAGATTGTCAGATGAGTATCTCAGGTCTGAATTAAGTACAATATAATGGTTATCCATCGCTTCCTGGACTATGAAATCCCCTTTCCTGTCGGAATCCAGGCTGAAATTATAGTCTCTTAAAGAATCACCGGCCTTATAATTTTCAAAAAAGCCATCTCCTTTGGTCCAGTTCAGCGTCGTAGTCCAGATCATATTCTTCTGAAACTCCCTGGTGTAGTTCAGCTGCAGATGATTCTGGGTATAATTATCAGTATCATTATCATAATACCTGACATTTCCATATTGGTCATAATACTCCCCGGCCGGATTGTAACGTCTGTCAATCCTGTATTGCTCCAGGTCTATTCCATGCCATGTTATGCCGGTACGCTGATCCCCATAAAGCCATGTCAGGCGTAATGAGTTCTTTTCATTCATCCATCCGAGAACAGCAAATGCCGACTGGATATCAGCAAATGCATTTCTGATATATCCGTCCGTCATGCCCTTGGAATAGGCAAAGTCAAAATATACTCCTTTATCGGTCATCCCGGTTCCGGTTGATACAGTCGAAGTGAATGTTCCGTATGAACCATAACCCATGTCCAATGATGCATACGGATGCTGTCCGACCGAAGCCGTGCTCATGTTTATACTGGCCCCGAACGCACCAGGACCTGACGCAGAAGTTCCCAATCCTCGTTGAAGCTGGACACTGGAAAGTATGCCGGAAAGAGCAGGCATGTTAACCCAGAACACTTCCTGTGACTCGGCATCGTTCAATGTAATTCCATTCAGCGTGACATTGATCTGCGAACCTTTGGAACCCCTGACTGTCATTTTCGAATATCCGAGTCCGGTACCTCCTTCATTCACAGCCACTACCGAAGGCTGGAGTGACAGGGCCATCGGCAAAGAATTCATAGGATTCACATTTTCAAGTTCTTCCCTGGAAATCATCGTGTAGGTAACAGGTGTGGATTTACCTGCTCTTGATGTCATTACGACCGCACTGTCGAGCTTTTCGACAACGCCTTCGGGTCCGGCACCTTGTGCCATACCCGGAAACAGCAAAGCGACTGCTGCATAAAACAAAAAACCTCGCATAATGTAAACACATATATGCAAGGGGTGTGTATACTGATACACTTGAGACTATGCATCCCTACGCCGGCATTATCCGGATCAGGTTCATGGGTATGATCTCAGCCCGAAGTGGGCACCCCCGCAAAAATATTTTATATAAAGTCTTACTTTCTTTCTACAAGCCTCACTTCATAAAGCCTCGGCCAGTTCTTTCCTGTAAGATATATCTTTCCGTTCACGGAATCATAAGCTATTCCATTGAGAACATCCGTATCAGGAGTCCTCATCGATCTTGGAAGAAGTCCCCTGCAATCTATGACGCCTTCAACTTCACCATCCTTAGGATCAATGATCACGATTTCATCAGTCGTATATACATTGGCCCATATCTTTCCGTCAATATATTCAAGCTCGTTAAGGAATCTGACAGGTTGTCCTTCAATAGTCACCCTCACCTTTCTGTCAACAGCAAACTTCTCATTCATGAAGTAAAGGTACGAAGATCCATCAGAAGCAATAAGCTGCCTGCCGTCTGTCGTGATACCCCATCCTTCTCTAGGATATTTCCACGAAGACTTATATTCAAGGGTATTCGCATCATAGATAAATGCAACCTTGCTTTCCCATGTCAGGATGAAGAGTTCATCACCGAAGATCACCGACCCTTCCACGAAATACTTGCGGTCAAAATCCAGTCTTCTCAATGCCTTTCCAGTCTGAAGATCGACCTTTCTGAAGGTTGACTTTCCTTTCACACCGGTACTTTCATACATCTGACCTTCATGAATGAAAAGTCCCTGAGTGTATGAATCAGTATCATGTGGAAATGACGAGACCACCTCTATGCCATATTCCCTGACACCTGCTTCAGTACATGAAACAAGGAGCAGGGGCATCAGAAATATATAAATAAGTCTCATCATAATGGTAAAATAGGCTCATTTGAGCGACAAAAGTAAACAAAAAAAACAATATGAAAAAATAATGACTAACTTTGTCATCTTGGAATAAAAACATTCGGCATGAACACTTATTATTTAATCATGACCTGCATGGCTGTAATGGCCGTAATAGTCTTTATCGCACTATTCTTCTTCAAGGCTGGTTATGGATATCTTTCAACCTCAAACTGGGGTCCGAAGATCAGCAATAAAACCGCATGGGTCCTGATGGAAGCTCCGGCCTTCCTGTTCATGCTCTATTACACCATACGCTTTGCCGTTTCCGGAACCGACACTGGAAATGCCAGGATAGTCCTTTTCATAATGGCAGGACTTTATCTCCTTCACTATTTCCAGAGGTCATTCATTTTCCCTCTGATGATGAGAGGAAAAAGCAAGATGCCGGTCGCGATCATGCTGATGGGACTGGTATTCAATACCCTGAATGCCTATCTTATAGGAAACTGGCTTTACGGTATGGCACCAGCAGGAATGTATGGTACCGAGTGGCTATGGAGTCCGAAATTCATCATTGGACTTATCGTTTTCCTTACAGGCATGATAATAAACCTGCATTCCGATCATGTGATCCGTAATTTAAGACAACCGGGAGACACAAGGCATTATATTCCTAAAAAGGGACTATATCGATTCGTCACATCTGCCAACTATTTCGGCGAACTGACAGAATGGATCGGATATGCCATTCTTACCTGGTCACCAGCCGGACTTCTTTTCGCCATCTGGACCTTTGCAAACCTTGGTCCGCGTGCTAAGTCACTCACCGAGAAATACGAAAAGGAATTCGGCGAAGAATATACTAAACTGAACAAGAAACACATAATACCATTCATCTGGTAATGAGCGAGTTATTTACACCATACAAGATCGGTCCTCTGGAACTCAGAAACAGAACGATCAGGTCTGCAGCTTTTGAAGCAATGTGCCCCGGACAGAGGCCTTCGAAGGAACTCTTCGACTATCACACAGCAGTCGCAAGAGGTGGGATCGGAATGACTACAGTTGCTTATGCAGCTGTCTGTCAGAGCGGTCTTTCATTCGAGAACCAGCTATGGATGAGGGATGAAATCGTACCGGAACTCAAACAGCTTACCGATGCGATTCACGCAGAAGGAGCAAAGGCCTCCATCCAGCTCGGACATTGCGGAAACATGTCGCACAGGAACATTTGCGGATGCATGCCATATGGTGCCAGCAGAGGTTTCAACCTATATTCCCCTACTTTCGTCCAGAAGATGAACATGAAGCAGATCGACGAAGTAGCGGATGCCTATGGCAAAGCTGTCGAACTGGCGATAGAAGCAGGTTTTGATGCAATTGAGATACATGCCGGCCATGGATATCTGATATCTCAGTTCCTTTCCCCATACACCAACCACCGTAAGGACGAATTCGGAGGTAGTCTCGAAAACAGAATGAGATTCATGAGAATGTGCGTCAGCAAGGCGGTAGAGGCAGGAAAAGGGAAGGTAGCCATCTTCGCAAAACTGAACACCAGAGACGGTTTCAAGGGAGGACAGGAGACTGACGAACTAATTGAAGTCGCGAAGGAACTACGCAACCTTGGGGTTGAGTCCATCATTCTTTCCGGTGGTTTCGTAAGCAGGCATCCTCAGTATGTGATGAGAGGACAATTTCCGAAAAAGACCATAGTACACTACTTTCCCTGGAGCAAATGGTGGCTGAAGCTTGGTGTAGGAATCGCTGGTAAGATCGTCGCTCCTACAGTTCCTTTCAAGCCGTTGTTCTTCATGGAAGATGCCATGAAGTTCAGGGAGGCAATGCCGGACTACCCTTTTGTATATGTAGGCGGAATCATATCCAGGGAAACAGCAGACAAAGCTATTGACCTTGGTTTCCCTATGATTCAGATCGGGCGTGCAGTTCTTGAAGACACAGATTTCGTCAACAGGATGAAGGAAGATGAGAAGCATTGCAGCGGATGTACTCACAGCAACTTCTGTATAGGAAGAATGTACTCGAAATCAATGCAGTGTCATAAACATTGCGAAGACATAACTCCATCCCTCGTAAAAGAGGTCGAAAGAGTAAACAGACAGAATGATGAACTCGAGCGTAGGCTCGGATACAAATAACAGGTGGGATGACTTGTCGCGGCTATTTCAGATAGCTGAGGAAAGTCCGGACTGGGAAGGGCATCCTGCTGCGGAAATCGCAGATGGGAGTAATCTTATGAATGCCGTAACAGAGAACAGACCGCCCGAAAGGGCAAGGGTGAAACCGTGAGGCAAGAGCTCACGACGTCAGGTGGTGACATCTGACGGTGACGGCACCAGGACCAGCAAGACCATGTATACCGGCATATAAGGGCTGCCCGTCCTTTGCCGGGGGGTAGGTTGCGAAGATAAATGACAGGATAAAACAGAAACCGGCTTACGGTCCCGCCTGAACATTAAGAGAGGATGAAATTCATCCTCTTTTTTTTACATTTTCTTCTTGCGAAGACGAATAAGAAAGGTTATCTTTGCTATCCGTATGAAAACGGGATTTAACAACGAAAAGTATCTTAAGATACAGTCCGAACAGATCAAGAAACGCATCTCACAGTTCGGAGACAAGCTATATCTGGAATTTGGCGGCAAGTTGTTCGATGACAACCATGCAAGCCGTGTACTTCCGGGTTTCCAGCCAGACAGTAAGCTTCTCATGCTCAAGCAATTGAAGGATGAAGCAGAAATCATTATCGTAATCAGTTCAATAGACATCGAGAAAAACAAGGTCAGAGGCGACCTTGGCATTACCTATGACGAGGACGTGCTCAGACTCAGGGCCGAATTCGAAAATGTCGGTTTCTATGTCAGCAGCGTGGTGATGACCCACTATAACGGTCAGTCAAGTGCTGATGCCTATAGAAAGAGACTCGAGCGTCTGGGTATAAAGGTCTACTACCATTATACTATAGAAGGCTATCCGAACAACGTCGCTCTGATCGATTCAGACGAAGGATTCGGAAAGAATGACTACGTTGAGACTTCACGTCCTCTCGTTGTGGTCACGGCACCAGGTCCAGGCAGCGGAAAGATGGCTGTCTGTCTGAGCCAGCTTTACCATGAGAACAAGAGAGGTACTAAAGCCGGATATGCCAAATTCGAGACCTTCCCTGTATGGAACCTTCCATTGAAGCATCCGGTAAATGTTGCGTACGAGGCCGCTACTGCCGACCTCAATGATGTCAACATGATCGACCCCTTCCACCTGGAGAGCTACAACACAATCGCAACCAGCTACAACCGCGACATCGAGATCTTCCCTGTCCTGAATGCTCTTTTTGAAGGCATTTATGGAGAGAGCCCGTACAAATCCCCTACCGACATGGGAGTGAACATGATCGGATTCTGTATGAGCGACGAAGATGTATGCTGCAATGCTGCAAGGGAGGAAATCATCAGGAGATATTACTATGCCCTCTGCAATCTCGCAGAAAAAGGCAACAATGAGAATGAGGTCAACAAGATTGCCCTCATAATGAAACAGGCGAAGCTCACCACCGAATACCGCAGGACAACAGTTGCCGCACATGAGAGGAAGGAACTCTCTGGAGTAGCAACTGCTGCGATAGAACTGCAGGATGGAACAATCATAACTTCACGTACCAGTTCGCTTCTCGGCCCTAGTGCTGCACTGATCCTCAATGCATTGAAACATCTGGCAGGTATACCGCACAGCGTAAAGCTGATATCCGAACAGATGATTGAGCCTATACAGAAGACCAAGGTGGAATATCTGCACGGACATAATCCGAGACTTCACACAGACGAGGTTCTTGTAGCATTGTCTCTGCTTAGCATCACAGACAGCAACTGCAGACTGGCTTTAGACCAGCTTCCTAAGCTTGAAGGATGTCAGGTACATTCGACAGTAATGCTCAGCGAAGTGGACCACAAGGTATTCAAGAAACTGGGAGTCGGTCTTACATGTGACCCCGTAAAGAAGATTGAATAAAAGAAATATATAAATACCATACTTTGCCATGGGACATCTGAAGAAAGATAATGAATTTGATGTGATCATTGTCGGCGGAGGAATCACTGGAGCCGGTACTGCAAGAGACTGTGCCCTGAGAGGTCTTAAAGTCCTGCTTATAGAACGACACGACCTTGCGACAGGTGCAACCGGAAGAAACCACGGTCTGCTCCATAGTGGAGCAAGATATGCAGTTACCGACAGGGAATCTGCTGAAGAATGTATCAAGGAGAACATGATTCTCCGAAAAATTGCAAGACATTGCGTCGAAGAGACTGAAGGACTTTTCATAACTCTTCCTGAGGACGATCTGGAGTATCAGGCAAAATTCGTAGAGTCATGTCTTGCAGCTGGAATCAGGGCAGATGTCATCGACCCAAAGGAAGCTCTGCTCATGGAACCTTCTGCAAACCCAGACCTGATAGGAGCGGTCAAGGTTCCCGACGGAGCCGTAGACCCTTTCCGTCTGACATCCGCTAATGTGATCGATGCCAAGCTTCACGGAGCGACAGTACTTGTATATCATGAAGTTGAGTCGCTGATAAAGGATGGTGACACAATAAAAGGAGTGAAGGTATTTGATCATACGACAAAGCAGACCAAAGAATATTATGCACCGATAACTGTAAACGCAGGAGGTATCTGGGGGCAGCATATAGCTCAGCTTGCCGGAGCAAGAATCAACATGTTCCCTGCAAAAGGAGCCCTCCTTATCTTCGGGCACCGAGTTAACAATGTCGTAATCAACCGATGCAGAAAGCCGGCAAATGCAGATATCCTTGTTCCGGGAGATACCATCTGCCTCATCGGAACCACCTCAAGCAGAGTTCCTTTTGAAGAAGTCGACAATATGTACGTCACTGCAGACGAAGTGGACCTCCTCCTGCAGGAAGGAGAAAAACTCGCTCCAAAGCTGGCGTCTACGCGAATTCTCAGGGCTTATGCAGGCGTACGTCCGCTTGTCGCTACGGATGACGACCCATCCGGAAGAAACATAAGCAGAGGTATCGTTCTTCTTGACCATGAGACAAGAGACGGCATAAAGGGCTTCATCAGCATCACCGGAGGTAAGCTCATGACCTACCGTCTGATGGCTGAATGGGCTACAGATCTTGTATGCAGGAAACTGAATGTAGATAAGGCTTGTGAGACAATGGAGATTCCGCTTCCTGGATCGGAGAAAGAAAACATAGACGAGATATCCAAGAAGACCTGGAGCAAGCCAGGAACTCCGCATAAGGCTGTTGTCGGCAGACACGGAAACAGGGCTGGACAGATTTCAATGAGCAGCGAATACGATGCAAGTCTTGTATGTGAATGTGAAAGTGCTTCTGTCGGTGAAGTAAGATACGCAATAGAAGAGCTTGACGTCCATAATCTTGTTGACCTCAGGCGAAGAACAAGGGTCGGCATGGGAACATGTCAGGGAGAGCTTTGTGCATGCAGGGCTGCCGGCATGCTTGCCGAAGCACACAAATGTACAGAAACTGCAAAACAGGACCTTCAGAGCTTCATCAACGAAAGATGGAAGGGAATGTATCCTGTTTGCTGGGGTGACACGCTCAGAGAAAGCGAGTACTCACAGTGGATTTACTCCGGAGTCTGCGGTCTCACAGGAGAAGGAAGCACCGAAAAGATATAAAATAGGCAGACATGAAATTCGACACTATAATAATAGGTGGGGGCCTGGCCGGACTTATCTGCGGAATCAGGCTTCAGAAGGCAGGAAAGAAATGTGCAATAGTCTCTGCCGGTCAGAGTGCAATGCATTTTTCCTCAGGATCATTTGAACTTCTGGGACGTCTTCCGGACGGAACAGAAACAGAAAGGCCTTTGGAAGTATTGAAACAGCTTCCTAAGGAACATCCATATTCTGTTATAGGTGAAGAGACGGTAGCTGAATATGCAGCTATGGTCCCTATGTTCCTTGAAGAATGTGGCATCAAGGTAAGCGGAAGTGCGGATAAGAACAGCTGGAGAATCAGTCCTACAGGAGAACGCAAGCCAGCATGGCTTACTCTTGAAGAATTCGTTTCCCTCCCGGATAAAGACAGCAAAATAGGCAACAAGGCACTGATAGTCAACATCCTCGGCTACCTTGACTTCAACACGAAATTCCTTGCGGACTCATTTGAAAAGCAGGGAACAGAATGCAGGATCGTCTCCTTGAAGCTTGACGAGATGGAACGTCTGCGCAAGAATCCTAGCGAAATGAGATCAACGAATATTGCTAGAGTAATGGACCGCGAGGAGGTGTGGTCAAAGGCTATAGACCAGATAAACTCTATGATAAAAGACGAAGATGCCATTGTTCTGCCTGCCGTATTCGGACTCAAGGATTCTGCAATAATAGAAAAGATCCGGACCAGACTGGGAGTCAAGACATATTTCATAGCTACCATGCCACCTTCAGTGCCGGGAATAAGGGCCCAGATGAGACTGAAGGCAGAATTTGAAAAATGTGGAGGCTATTTCTTCCTTGGCGACACAGTAAAGGGAGCTGATTATAATGAAGACGGCAGCATCAGAAGCATCGAGACAGCCAACTTCGGCAATATCCGCATGTACGCAGACGATTTTGTCCTGGCCAGCGGAAGCTTTTTCAGTAAAGGTCTGACTGCCACACCATTCGGTATCATAGAGCCGGTTTTCGGAATAGATGTAAAGGCAGAAGACAGCAGAGACAACTGGTTCGACAGGTACTTCTGGAATAAACAGAACTATATATCATTTGGTGCAGTCGCTAAAAACGGCCTTCACGCATCTAAAGACGGTAAGACCGTCTGGAACCTGTTTCTGGCCGGATCTATCATAGGTGGCTATAATGCCCTGTATGAAGGTTGTGGCGGAGGAACTGCCATAATAACCGCACTATATGCAGCAGACGAGATTCTGAAGAAATAAGGAGGACAAGGATATGAATATGCAGGAACGCAATATAAGCGATAACAATTTCGAACAATGCATCAAATGCACCGTATGTACGGTCTACTGCCCTGTTGTACCCGTAAACCCTCTTTATCCGGGTCCTAAGCAAGCCGGCCCTGACGGTGAGAGGCTCCGTTTGAAAAAAGGACTGTATTTCGATGATACACTCAAATACTGCCTGAACTGCAAGAGATGTGAGGTAGCATGTCCGTCAGGAGTAAGGATCGGAGATATAATTCAGTCAGCAAGAATACGATTCAACACCGAATCACCTAAACTCAGGGACATGGTTCTCGCGAATACTGACTTCATGGGAAGCATAGCTACAAAGGTTGCTCCTGTTGTCAATATGACATTAGGCATGAAGCCCGTCAAAGCAATCATGGACTGCACGATGAAGGTAGACAGTCACAGGACGTTCCCTAAATACTCGCAAGGTACATTCGAAAGATGGTATAAAAAGAATGTCAAGAACTTCCAGGACAGTTTTCCACGCCACGTAAGTTTCTTCCATGGATGCTTTGTGAACTATAACTATCCACAGCTTGGCAAGGACCTTATCAGCGTAATGAACGCCCTTGGATACGGTGTACATCTTCTGGAGAAGGAAAAATGCTGCGGCGTAGCACTTATATCTAACGGTATGATAGACAAGGCGAAAAGAAACGCCGGCGTCAATACCGAAAGCATACGTAAAAGTGTGTACGAGAGACAGATGCCTGTAATCGGCACTTCATCAACATGTACATTTACCTTGAGAGATGAATATCCTCATCTTCTCGGAGTGGCAAACCATGATGTAAGAGATTATATCGAACTTGCTACAAGGTTTATTTACAGACTGATTGATGAAGGAAAAGTCAAACTTGTATTCAAGAAGGGATATAAGGCAAGGATTGCATATCACACACCTTGCCATATGGAGAAATTAGGATGGGGCATATTCTCTACCGAACTGCTCCGCAAGATTCCTGGCGTAGAACTTACGACACTCGACAGCAACTGCTGTGGAATTGCCGGAACATATGGATTCAAGAAGGAGAATTATAAGGTGTCACAGGCAATAGGAAAGCCTCTCTTCGATCAGATTGGAAAGCTGAAGCCTGATTTTGTTGCCTGCGACTGCGAAACCTGCAAATGGCAGATAGAGATGTCGACCGGTTATCAGGTAAAGAATCCGATCTCGATCCTGGCTGAAGCCCTTGATCTGATTTCTACTTCAGAAGCAAACAAATAGCCTCTATTTCAGTCTGGCTTCGATTCTTTTACGCAGTCCGTCAGAAAGATACACCTTATTATGACTGTCTGCCAGATCAAGCCATTTCTTTGCAAGAGGAATATCACCAAGCATGTAGCATGATACAGCAATATTGTATTCTGCACATGCTTTTTTCATGATATCCCTTGAAGATAAAAGGGACATCCATATATCGGCGGCAGCTTTCCATTCGTATCGGTCTGCAAGGATCAATGCCTTATACCAAGGGTCAGATTCGAAATAAAGGAGAGAATACTGCTCATGCTTCCACTCAGACGCAAAGGACTCTGAGACTACTTTTCCTGCTTTCCATGCCTCATCACAGATAGCACCGGTAAACTTGGAAACTATCTCTTCCCTTGAATCCTTGCCATCAGAATACACTCTTGGAGAAACTGTGCTGGATCCTGTAAAGACAAACACCTTATCCTCCTTATTCATTGAATCATATGCATATAGCTTGACAGAGAAAGGCAACCTACCCTCATTTACATATGAAGAATCTACAGAATGTGCCGAAGGAACGCGAGTCGTTGCACCTGTGGACAAGCCTCCTAATTCTGCAGGATCGAACAGAAATACAACGTCCGATCCTACATCAAGAAGGATGTTTATCAAAGAATCCTTGGCCGAATATCTCGCACTACTGTTATATGGAAGACTATAGATCCCGACACTTCCTTCCGGTTGTCCATATTCCTGCTCAAGAGAATATGCAAATCCGTCTGCCAGCATGGATGTGAACTCTGTCGGCAATGTCTCTTCATCTTCTGTATAGACCACAGCCATAGTCTTGGCAAAAAGGTCCAGACCGGATTTAGACGGATGTCTCATCTCCACATGAACGGCAAACTGGCTGGGTCCGCAGGAAAGTACTGCAGACATAAAGACGCAGACCAAAAGGGATGCAGACAATCTTTTCATAATCAATTAAAAATCAATCAAATCAGCAATAAGGTCATATTCATCGGCTCCGGTAATCCTGACTCTCACAAATTCTCCTATCAGAGAATAAGGATGCACATCGCCCAGAACAGCGGAATCATATCTGACAAGAATCTCGCCATCTACATCTGGACTCTCAAATTCACTTCTGCAGACATATACTCCATCATTAAAGTCATCTACGATGACGTCTATCTCAGTGCCTATACGAGACATGTTGAAATCCAGAGACATATCACTTTGCAGAGACATCAGGGCATCAAGACGTTCCTGCTTAGTCTTGGCAGAAATACTGTCCTTGAAATTCTCAGCTCCGTATGTTCCTTCCTCTTCTGAATACATAAAAGCACCGAGTCTTTCAAATCTAGCCTCTTCAACAAAATCCAGAAGTTCCTGAAAATCTCTCTTTCCCTCACCTGGATGACCGACTATCATAGTCGTACGAAGTACAACTCCAGGGACTTTCTCACGCATCATGGCAATGAGTTTCCTTGTCCATGCCCCATCAACATTCCTATGCATGTTCGCAAGTACCTTATCCGAAATATGCTGCAAAGGGATATCCATGTACCTGCACACCTTAGGATTATGTGCCATCTGTTCAAGGACATCTTCCGGGAAGGCAGCCGGATAGGAATAATGGATTCGGATCCATTGGATTCCTTCCACTTCAGACAAACGCTGTATAAGTTCGGCAAGTGCCCTCCTGCGATACAGGTCAAGTCCGTAATATGTCGTATCTTGTGCAATAAGGATAAGCTCCTTTACGCCCTTGTCTGCCAGATGTCTGGCTTCGCTTACAAGATCCTCGACAGGGACAGACTTATGAGCACCTCGTATAAAAGGAATCGCACAATAAGAACATCTGCGGTCGCATCCTTCCGAAATCTTAAGATACGCATAATGGGACGGAGTCGTAAGATACCTGAAGTTCCTCTTTGATGCGTCCGGCTCAACGCCCAGTTCCTTTATGACCGGATCGAAATCACGGGCACCGAACCATGCATCAACCTCCGGAATCAGATCAGGAAGTTCGTGGGCATATCTCTGGGACAGACATCCGAATACGATCAGTTTCGCTGCCTCTCCCCTTCTTTTCTTCTCTACAGCCTCCAGAACTGCCTGCACGGATTCTTCCTTGGCATCACCGATGAAGCCGCATGTATTTATCAGAAGTACATCAACGGGCATATCCTCCCCCTCAGGAACAATCTCGTAGAGTTCTTCCACCTGGGAAAGGATATGTTCTGTATCAACCTTGTTCTTAGAACAGCCCAAGGTCACCGTCTGTAATTTCATTTTATCTGTACGCATAAGCTCGAGGCCTATTCCTGCTCAGCTTCTGCTTCCTCTGCAGCCTCCTCCGGCACTACAAAATCCAAAGAAGCATGATTCTTGAGGGCATTATACCACTCGACAACCTTCTTCATATGAGATACGTAGAAGCGGTCACGGTCATAATCTGGCAATGCCTTCTCGAAGAATTCCTTGAGAACAGCCGGATCTGACTTTGCACCCGGAGCAGAATCTTCACCAAGTACCTCTTTCATATTAAGGAAAACCTGCTGAAGCTTTACCTCTTCATCATCTGTGTAAATAGAGATATCTGCGAGTGAGGTAATCTTGCTTGTCATGCCGAAAATGCTTCTCTTCTTATCTGAAAGTGCCTCAACCACTACACCGTTTCTTGCATTTGAAATATAAAGAAACAATCCGCTCTGGCCTGAAATCGCCAGAATCTTTGAAAGATCAGTCTTCATTTGATTTTAATTATTAATCAGTTTATTATATATAATTCTCACTTTGTTCTCAAGCTCTTCAAGCGTGCCATCATTGACAATGATGTAGTCAACCCTATCCTGACAATCGGCAAATGAATTCATCTGTTGCTGATTACTCATTCTCTCTTCAATCCTCTCCTTAGGAAGACGGTCTCTATCTGCAGCCCTGCACTTTCTTAACTCAACAGGTGCATCAACTAATATCACCCTGTCACCGAATCCATCAAAATCTTCCTTTTCTAGAATTGTGGCAGATTCAAACAAGACAATATGTTCATCAGCATAATCCTTGACCCATGTGTTGAAATCTTCCTTCAAATAAGGAAAGACTATTTTCTCTACAATCTGCAAGGCAGCTCTATCGTTGAATATGACCTTAGCCAATGACGCAGGGCAAAAGCTACCATCCTGGTTTCTCAACGTAAGGCGAAGGCTTCGTTCGATTGTATCCAGCAAGCCTGGGACTCCTCCATACAGGGCTTTAACCTTCTGGTCAGCATTATAGACAGCATTTACCCCAAGCCTTCTGAATATTCTGCAAACCTCAGACTTACCGCTTCCGATTCCACCTGTAATGACAACAACCATGTTCAGTCTTCTATAATGCATTCTACCCCAACAGGAGAACATTCATAATCAATCAAACCACGAGGGGCCTCTTTCATCCTTACCGGACACAAGCCGGAAAGTGAGTATTGAAAGTCCTCATAAAGAATGTTCATTTCCATATCTTCAAGGTTACTCACAAGAGGAAAGGCACACCTGCACTTGACTTCAACTGATGATGGCAACATCAGGACTTGCTTTCCTTCCGGGAACCCCATAGGAACAACCTGCCTGGAAACCGTCATCTCGACATATCTTATAACATCCAGAATATAGTGGATTTCATTTTCCGAGAATCTCACCCCCCTGACAGTTTCAAGGCTGACAAGCCCCTGTACATTTCTGTCAAGATCATGATGCCTGATAGGTTTTGTGTACACTTTGTCTATTAGTTCCAGCTGATATGGCTCACCATAAACAATCACCGAGTCCGGATATACAGCAAGTTCTCCATCATTCATATACTGAGGCCGGTAGGTAACAGTATATACGGGATGAACAGGAACTTTCTTATGTTGTTCCTGAGGAAAACGGAAGTATAGGGTATCAGAGACAAAATATTCCACCGTAACATCATCTCCAAAAATCAGATGTGAATAATTCTGCAGGTCAGCGGAAGTAACATAAAACAAGTCCTCATCACCCTTATGCATGACAGAAGGAGAAAACTTCACGCCAACTGGCCTCCTGCCCTTCTTTAGATTTGTCAGAATTACTTTATATCCGGTCGTCCTGCATCTTGCAACAACATCCGTCGAGTTAGATGACACCGAGGAATGTCCATTGAGATTGGCATGGGCCTGGACAGGGACACTCAGATAGTCATTATACCTGAGTGAGAGATTATGAATCAGCCATACAACAAAAGCCAACAGGAGAGCCAGCAGAAAAACTGCAAGATCTCTCCCGCTGATATTCATCAGATCCAAAAGCTTTTGATACAGCTTTTTCATATTGATTGCCTGCTACTGGCCTGGCTCTGTAAAGTCCTTTACAAGAGCATTCTTGCTTACGCGGATCTTGACGTTATTGTCAACTTCAATAAGAACAGAACCTTCCTTGATTTCACAAACGGTTCCATAGATACCGCCTACTGTAACCACCTTGTCACCTTTCTTAAGACCGTCACGGAAAGCCTGGAGTTCTTTCTGCTGCTTTCTCTGAGGACGGATCATAAAGAACCACATAACCACGAAAATAAGTGCAAGCATTATCCACATTGATAAGCCTCCACCCTGAGCTGCTGGTGCAGCTGCCTGTAAAATTGTAAACATATCTATTTAATTATTAAAATATTACTTGACTAAAGACTAAAGAAGTCCCTTTCCTTCTTTACGTATTTCTCCTTCCGACTGCAGTTTCTGGACCAGCCTGTCAAGAAGACCATTGACAAATGAACGGCTCTTCGGAGTACCATAGAACTTTGAAAGTTCAACGTACTCGTTGATCGTCACCTTGAGAGGAATCTCCGGAAAGGAAGCGGCCTCTGCAAGACCCATTACAACAAGTACGACATCAGTTGAGAAAAGCCTTTCCTTCTCCCAGCCGGATACAGATTCGGCAATCATCGAAGAATACCTCTCATATCCTGTGAAAGAAGACCTCAAAAGCTTACGTACAAACGCCTTATCACTTTGCACATCATTGCCTGACATCAGTTCGCTCTGATATAATGGAGGCATTTCCCAATTTCCTCCCTTAGCGATAGTCTTGAAACTTTTGCAGCACCAGGTCAATGAATAGGCAAGATCATCATTCCAATAGATGGACTTTTCTTCAAGAAGCTGCTCGATATCCGGATTATCAACAAATTCCTCCTCGAATATCCTGATGAAAAGCCTGCAGTCCTCTGCAAGTGTTCTTTCTTCAGAAGCCATATACGAGGCATAATAATCCTTGGTAATCATTGAAGCATAGATTCTCTTAAGCAGAACATCATATTGCGACCATGAATATTTCTTCTTCTGGAAAACTTTCTGAAAATCAACATCATTGTCCAGGACAGATGCAAGTCTGTTTTCAGCAAACTTTGTATTGGGATTAAGGTCATCCTCTGTAGGGTTGAACTTATTCTTCAACGCGTCCAGTTTTTCGCGTGCAATCTGGGTAAGAGGAGAAACGATTCCTGTCATGAAGACGTAAAGATCCCTCGTAGCCTCGCACGACATATCTAGTTCAGCCTCAGCACGTGTAAGCTGCATATTATCTGAAAAAACGCTGCTGTACAACACTTTAAAGGCCTTTATCCTCAGAATTCTTCTATTGAGCATGATTTTAATCAAAATTTTATGCAAATATACATGCAATTTCAGAAAAATCCCTAACTTTGTGAAGATTTACTTAAAAAAGATATACTATGTATAGTGAGGATTACGAAGGAGCAAATGCTCAGGAGCGTTCCGGTGAGGACATCTATTCAAAGCCGGTAAGGGCAGGAAAACGTACATATTTCTTTGACGTCAAGTCGACTAAAGGAAATGATTACTACCTTACAATTACCGAAAGTAAGCGCAGGGTAGATTCCAATGGCCATTTTGCTTATGACAAACACAAGATTTTCCTTTACAAGGAGGACTTTGAAAAATTTGCTGAAGGCCTTGAGGAAGTGATCGGTTACATCAAGACCAATTGTCTGAAAGGCAATTCAGCCGACGAAAAATTCATTGATGTTGATTTCGAAGAGCTTTAACAACAATATGACAACATATAAGGATGGCCAGCAGCTGTCCTTATTTTATATTCGGACAAGATGAAGAATTACGGATTCATCCGCGTTGCTGCTGCAACAATACCCACCAGAGTCGCCAATCCAAGCTATAATGCAGGAACCGTCATGACAGGACTTGTGATGGAAGCTAAAGAAAAAGGCGTGTCATTACTGGTCTTCCCTGAACTTTCTGTCTCAGGCTACAGCTGCGGAGACCTGTTCAGTCAAAGCATCCTGCTGGAAAGATGCGAAAATGAGATATGCAGACTTGCCGGTTTGACGAATAACTTGAATATGACAGTCATAGTCGGAGCACCTGTCAAATTCCAGGGCAGACTATTCAACTGTGCGGTAGTGATCAAAGACGGAGAAGTGAAGGGTATTGTCCCAAAAACACATCTGCCGGGACATGGCGAATACTGCGAATCAAGATGGTTCTCTTCTGGAAATCTGCTGACACACAGTCCGACAATAGCTTACGCCGGCAGCAACTGCATCATTTCTCCTGATCAGATCTTCATGACTGGAGACTCTACGTTTGCCATAGAAATAGGAGAAGACCTCAGCAGCCCGATCCCGCCATCATCATTCCACTCACTTTCAGGAGCCCAGATCATAGTCAACCCTTCGGCGGGCAACGAGACAGTATGCCGTGACATCAAGAGAGACAGGACATTAGGAGATATCTCACACAGAAACATATGCGGATACATCTATGCTTCAGCATGCGATGACTCTTCGAGCGACCTGGTGTTTACCGGCCATTCATCCGTATGGGAATGCGGTTCCAGACTATCATACAATGATTCATGCAGGTGTTGTCTGACAATAGCGGACATAGACTGCGAAAAGATAGACTCTCTCAGACGCAGGTCCACTACATTCGTAGGCATAACTCCAGACGGAATCCGTTCAGACTCATTCAACAGAGCATACAGACACATCGTCATAGGCAAGGGACAGGATACAGACTTTGAAGCCAGACTGGAAAGAAACATAGAAAGACATCCTTTCACACCGGAATCAGATCTGGAGTACAGATGCAGAAAGATTCTTGACCTTCAGGTGAGAGGTCTCAAGAACAGACTGCAGAAGATACAGTCAAAGGCGGTAATAGGTATCTCCGGCGGTCTGGACAGCACTCTTGCCCTGATTGTCACTGCCCTGGCCTTTGATGCCCTTTCCAAGGATGACAAGGAAAGATGGAAGCCAGAAAACATCATCGCAGTCACTATGCCTGGCTTTGGAACCACCAGCCGGACCAAGAACAACGCATGGTATCTCATGCAGGCATTGGGAGTGACTTGTCACGAAATCTCAATCGTACCGGCATGCATCCAGCACTTCAAGGACATCGGACATGATCCTGACGAACATGATGCAACATATGAAAACACACAGGCAAGAGAGAGGACACAGATTCTGATGGATATTGCCAACAAGTATGGAGGAATAGTCGTAGGCACCGGAGACCTCTCGGAACTGGCCTTAGGCTGGGCTACATACAACGGAGACCACATGTCAATGTATGGAGTAAATGCCGACATTCCTAAAACATTGGTCCGCAGCCTTGTACAGTGGGCAGCAGAAAACTGCTTCAAAGGAACAGAAGCAACTGACGGACGTTCGGTAAGAGAGATCCTGCTTGACATTGCAGACACACCTATCAGTCCTGAACTGCTGCCGGCAGATGAAAACGGAGAGATAAGACAGGTTACAGAAGATCTGGTAGGTCCTTATGAACTGCACGACTTCTTCCTCTATCATTTCGTAAGGTTCGGATATAGTCCGGAGAAGATATATTTCCTTGCAAGAAAAGCATTCTCTTTTGAAACGGGATATGACGGTCAGACAATAAAGAAATGGCTGAATATCTTCATCAGAAGATTCTTCAGCCAACAGTTCAAACGTTCATGCATGCCCGATGGTCCTAAAGTAGGCTCAGTTGGGCTCTCCCCAAGAGGTGACTGGCACATGGCTTCAGATGCATGGAGTGATGATTTCCTATAGAATCGAAAGGCTTATCAAAGCCTTTCGATTATTTTTGTAAACAATGCCGTCATCTTGTCAGCTGCAGCATCTGCAGCTTTGATAACATCGGCTCCATCATTAACATAATCCTCAGCATAATCATCGTGTGCTTCATTGGTAATCACGGACATACCGAAGACAGGGATGTCTGAATGCCTTGCCACAATCACTTCCGGGATGGTTGACATTCCGACCGCATCAGCCCCTATAAGACGAAAATACTTATATTCTGCAGGAGTCTCATAAGAAGGTCCTGTTCCTGCGAAATAAACGCCACTCTTCAATTCATAGCCAAGGCCGGCAGCTATCTCGAACGCCATCCTTCTCAATCCTGGATCGTAAGGTCTGGTCATATCAGGAAAACGTGGACCGAAGTCCGCCATATTAGGACCGACAAGAGGATTCGGCAGATGATTGATATGATCCGTTATGACCATCAGGTCTCCTACCTTGAAATCGAAATTCACTCCTCCTGCGGCATTGGAGACAAACAGGTATCGTATTCCAAGAACCTTCATCACTCTGATGGGCAGCGTAACAAGGTCCATAGAATATCCCTCATAATAATGGAAGCGGCCCTGCATAGCGACAACATACTTACCACCAAGATATCCTGCTATGAAATTGCCCTTGTGTCCCAATGCTGTTGAAACCGGGAAACCGGGAATATCAGAGTATGGAATTACCACAGGATCTTCTATCCTGTCAGCCAGTTTTCCAAGCCCGCTGCCCAGTACAATACCGGCAAATGGCTTTCTTCCGTCCAGTCTGGCAGCAATATAATCAGATGCCGCCATTATTTTTTCAAGTCTATGATCCATATTCATCCAATTACATTATTCTCATAAGCACCTTCCTTGCAGATGCAATTATTTCTTTTTCAGATTCAACTTCTCTGTTCTTCATCACGAATCTTCCGTCACAGATCACGGATTCAATACAATCCGAATGGGCCGAATAGATTAAATTCGCTTCAAAGGATCCAGGAGAGAGAAAATTATAATTATCAGTATTGACAATCAGAATATCAGCAAGAGCTTTCTCTTCTAACTTTCCCGCATTTATACCCAAGGCCTGGGCTGCGTTCACTGTAGCCATCGAAATAAGTTCTTCCAAAGGCATCGCAGAAGGATCATTTCTCCAGGCCTTCTGCACCATTGCAGCTGTCTTCATTGTCTCAAGCATATCAAGGTTGTTGGACGAGGCACAACCGTCTGTCCCAAGACAGACATTCACCCCGGCATCACGCAACTCATTATATCTGAACATATATCCGGATGCAAGCTTGAGATTGGAGTTGATGTTATGGACACATGTGACTCCCCTGCTTCCCAAAATCTCGACATCCCTGTCTGAAAGCCATAACGAATGTGCTGCGATCACATCTGGTCCGAGGATACCGAGGCTATCCAGATACTCGACAGGCGACATTCCGCCATGAGCTGACCTGCAGTCATCAACCTCTTTCGACGTCTCCGAGAGATGAATATGGATAGGCAGGCCATGACTACGGGCAAAATCCACGGCCCATAATATCATCGGTTCACTTACGGAATATATGGCATGAATAGAGATAAGAAACACTCCAGTCTCTCCCCAGTTCTTCGCATACTCGTACATTTCCATACATTCGGCCTTCTGCCTTTCGGCTTCCGCCGGAACATTCCTGTCACAGATCACGTATGAAAGCGCCGGACGTATTCCCATTTCAGACGCAGCCTTATATGCCATCGGCATGTACCAATACTGATCGTTGAACGTTGTCGTTCCGGTCTTGATCATTTCAAGACATGCCACCCTGACAGCATTATATACATATTCTTCATCAAGGTTCTTCTCTATCTCCCATATTCTTTCAAGCCAATCATGGAATGATATATCTTCCCCGACTCCTCTCATCAACGCCATGCCGGCATGGGTGTGCATATTGATAAACCCGGGAAGAGCAGTCTTGCCTGTACAATCTACTACATCTGCACCACAAGCTGGTATACCTCCATCTTTTACCTGGACTATACGGGAGATATGCCTTCCTTCAATAAGCATATCCGAGGACTCTCCTGATATCATTATGTTTTTCAGCAGCATAGCAAAACATTTTCTTTATACAATTTCAAAGATAAACATGATTTTTCAAAAATCATAAACAAACTTTCTTTGAGATTTAAAATTTATGTATTATATTTACTTCGTTTTGTAAGTAAACTTCCATCGAAGGATAACACTCCGAAACAATCATATTAACATATACAAACGTTTTAAAATCAAAGGTATGGCATTCAAAGGAGCAATTGACGTCGACACTCGGAAATGCAAAGGCTGCTCTGTCTGTGTCGATAATTGTCCGACCAAAAGCATTCAGCTTTCAAAATTGGTCAACAGCAAAGGTTATCACTATGCCGAAATGATCGGTGACGCATGCATCGGATGCACAAACTGTGCTATTGTATGCCCGGATTCAGTAATAACAGTTTACCGAGTAAAGATTTAAAGATATGGCAGAAAAGATTCTAATGAAAGGAAATGAAGCGATTGCCATATCGGCAATACGCAACGGAGCCGACGGTTACTTCGGTTATCCTATCACACCACAGTCTGAAGTAATGGAAACCCTGATGAAGGAAAAGCCATGGGAAACTACCGGAATGGTCGTACTTCAGGCAGAAAGTGAAACATCATCGATCAATATGGTATATGGCGGTGCCTGCACAGGAAAGAAGGTAATGACATCTTCAAGTTCTCCTGGTATCAGTCTCATGTGCGAAGGTCTGAGCTATCTTGCAGGATCCGAACTGCCATGCCTTATCGTAAATGTAATGCGTGGCGGCCCTGGACTAGGCACGATACAGCCAAGTCAGAGCGACTACAACCAATGTGTTAAGGGTGGAGGCCACGGCGACTATCACAGCATAGTGCTTGCACCTGCATCCGCACAGGACATGTACGACTTTGTAGACTGGGGATTTGACCTTGCATTCAAATGGCGTACTCCTGTCATCATTCTTGCAGACGGTATCATCGGTCAGATGATGGAGAAAGTGGAACTTAGGGAAATGAAGCCTCGCCGTACCAAGGAAGAACTTATTGCAGCTGCTCCATGGGCAACCACAGGAAAGACTCCTGACAGAGACTACAATTTCATAACCTCCCTCGCCCTTGAATCAGACTTCCAGGAGGCATTCAACCTCAAGCTGAAAGACAAATATCAGAAGATCGAGCAGGAAGAGGTCAAGTATTCCGAATATATGACAGAAGATGCCGAATATCTTTTCGTTGCATTCGGTTGTTCATCAAGAATATGCGAGGCAACAGTAGATGAGCTCAGAGCACAGGGCATAAAGGTCGGTCTGCTCAGGCCTATCACCCTGTTCCCATTCCCGACGGGCCGTATTGCAGAACTCTCAAAACAGGTAAAAAGCATGATGAGTATCGAGCTCAACATGGGCCAGATGGTAGAAGACGTCAGACTTGCATGCAACGGAGCCTGTCCTGTAGGATTCTATGGCAGATTAGGTGGAAACATCTACACTCCAAACGAGATCGAGGAGGCATTCAAGAAGTTCAACAATCTGAAATAAGCAAACCATGAATATAGAAGATATCAAAAAACCGGAGAACATCATCTATAAGAAGACTCCCATTCTCACAGACACTGTGATGCATTACTGTCCTGGCTGCTCACACGGAACAGTACACAAGCTCGTTGCTGAAGTCATCGAAGAGATGGGTATACAGCAGGATGTAATCGGCATCAGTCCAGTGGGATGTTCTGTATTTGCATATAACTATCTGAAGATTGACTGGCAGCAGGCCGCTCACGGAAGAGCCCCGGCTCTGGCTACTGCGACAAAGAGACTTAATCCTGAAAAATACGTCTTCACATATCAGGGTGACGGAGACCTCGCATCAATCGGTACTGCAGAAATCATTCACGCATGCAGCCGTGGAGAAAATATCGTGGTCATCTTTATCAATAACGGTATCTACGGCATGACAGGAGGTCAGATGGCTCCTACTACCCTGCTCGGCATGAAGACTGCCACTACACCTTACGGACGTGATGCAAAGCTGAACGGTTTCCCATTGGTGCTTGCACCTATGATCGCACAGCTTGACGGCACTGCATTCATCACAAGACAGGCAGTACACACTGCACCTGCAGCAAGAAAGGCCAAGGCTGCAATCCGCAAGGCATTCGAATACAGCCAGAAAGGAATCGGACTGTCATTCGTGGAAATTGTAGCTACATGCAACTCGGGATGGAAGATGAGCCCAGTGGCAGCCAACAAATGGATGGTTGAGAACATGTTCCCTAAATACCCTCTCGGAGACATCAAAGACGTCCTGAAAGCTGAATAGTAATAAACTACAAATCATTTTGAAATCATGAAGGAAGAAATCATAATAGCAGGATTCGGAGGACAGGGAGTCCTTTCCATGGGTAAGATACTTGCCTATTCAGCTATCATGCAGGATATGGAAGTGACATGGATGCCATCGTACGGACCTGAAATGAGAGGTGGAACAGCTAATGTTTCTGTTATCCTCAGCGACAAGAAGATCGGTTCACCTATCGTCACCAAATATGACACCGCAATTGTGCTGAACCAGCAGTCTCTGGACAAGTTCGAAGCAAGCGTAAAGCCTGGCGGACTTCTTATCTACGACCCTAGCGGCATCACAAGAGAACCTGAACGCAAGGACATAACGGTCTGCCGCATAGATGCGATTGAAGTTGCAGCAAAAGTCGGCAATTCAAAAGTATATAACATGGCAGTCCTTGGAGGATACCTGAAGATGAAGCCTGTAGTTGCAATGGAAAATGTTGACAAAGGTCTTGCAAAGTCAATTCCGGCACGCTACAGCGACCTTATTGCCCTGAACAAGGCAGCGATTGAAGAAGGAATGAAGGCTATCGAAGTCCTTTAGTTTCCCAAAAACATAAAACTGCTTTGATTTCTCATTATTATTTTGAGAAATCAAAGCAGTTTGCTATTTTTGCATGGTAGGTTAATTTTTTAATGAAATGCTCGAAACCGTCAGGCAACACATCAAGCGGCTTATCGCTGCATATGAAAAGGAAAAAGCAGAACGAATAAGACTGCAGGATGAGCTTGATAAGGCTAAGGAACAGAATGAAACCTACAGAAAGCAGATTATAGAGTTAGAAAGAGAGATTGATAACCTCAAATTGGCTGAGGCATTCAAGGTGACAGGAGGCAATGCTCCCGAAGCCAGAAAAAAGATAGACCGCCTCGTCAAGGAGATTGACAGATGCATATCGCTGATGGAGGGCTAGAACAGAGATGGAACAAAGCATAAACATAAAGATAGCTGACAGCGTCTTCCCGTTAAAAGTTTCGTCTCCTGAGCAGGAGGAAGTGATACGTAAAGCTGCTGCAGAAATCAATGCAGCCATCAGGCATTGGCTGGAGAAGCATCCTGAAAAGAAACTTTCAGAGATTCTTTCCTTAGTGGCTTTAAAATTGTGTATCAACAACATATCTCTTCAGAAACAGCTTCTTGCAATGAATGAGGAGGAGGGAAAGCTGTCAAAGGAGATTGAGGCTTATCTTAATGAAATTGATAAAAACAGCCGTTAGTTACTTATTTTTGCTGAAATCAACACTAATAATGTAACCGGGACTACTCGGATGGGGATGACGGACCTATTTTACCCATAATGGGGATTCCGCACTGCGGGACGGAGGATTTCAGAACCAAAATATCCGGAGCCCAAATCTTATTCAATAAGATTTTCTGTCAAACTGGCTAACGGCTTTTTATAACTTGACCGGTCTGCATTATGCTGACCGGTCATTTGTTGAATAACTAAAACCAATATATATTTATGAATGCTATTGTAATAAACATCATTGTAGGAGCCGTCTGTGCAATACTTGCACTTACTGCATACATAATTGTCCACAGAATACTTCTGAAAGGACAGAAGGAGGAAATCATCAAGAAAGCTGAGATAGAGGCTGAGGGTATCAGAAAAGATAAGATCTTCCAGGCAAAGGAAAAGTTCCTTCAGCTTAAAAGTGAACATGAGCAGTACATCAATGAGAAGAACAAGCAGATCAACGATATTGAGAACAGACTCAAGCAGAAGGAGAACTCTCTGAACCAGCAGAATTCGGAACTTGGACGCAAGAATAAGGAGGCTGAAGCCATCAGGGAAAACCTCAAGGCTCAGGTGGAGATAGCTGCCAAAAAGAGCGAAGAATATGAAAAGCTCCGTCAGGATGCAATCAGGCAGATTGAAGAGATTGCAGGTCTCACTGCTGCCGAGGCTAAGAATCAGCTTATGGAAAGCATGAAGGCAGAAGCCAGGACACAGGCACAGTCATACATCAATGATGTCATGGATGAAGCCCGTCTGACAGCCAGCAAGGAAGCTAAGAGAATCGTAATCAACACAATACAGAGAACTGCATCGGAAACTGCAATTGAGAATGCAGTGACAGTATTCCATATCGAAAGCGACGAAATCAAAGGTAGGATCATAGGCCGCGAAGGAAGAAACATCCGTGCCCTCGAAGCTGCTACAGGTGTTGAAATCGTAGTTGACGACACTCCCGAAGCTATTCTTCTTTCTGCTTTCGATCCTGTAAGAAGAGAAGTGGCAAGACTCGCACTCCATCAGCTTGTTCTTGACGGACGTATCCATCCTGCACGTATCGAGGAGGTAGTGGCAAAGGTGCAGAAGCAGCTTGAAGATGAAATCATGGAAACCGGTAAGAGGACATGCATCGACCTTGGAATTCACGGAATGCACATCGAACTTGTGAAGCTCATCGGTAGGATGAAGTACCGTTCATCATACGGACAGAATCTGCTCCAGCATGCAAGAGAGGTCGCAAATATCTGTGCTACAATGGCTTCCGAGCTTGGTTTGAATCCAAAGACCGCAAAGCGTGCCGGACTTCTCCATGATATTGGAAAGGTATCTGATGAAGATCCGGAACTTCCACATGCTATTCTCGGTATGAAACTGGCTGAGAAATACAAGGAGAAGCCAGACGTATGCAACGCCATCGGTTCGCACCACGAAGAGATAGAAATGACTTCGATAATCTCGCCTCTTGTATTGGTTGGAGATGCAATCTCAGGAGCACGTCCAGGTGCACGTAGAGAAGTGATTGAATCATATATCAAGAGACTCAAGGATATGGAGAACATAGCTCAGTCTTATAATGGTGTGACCAAGACATATGCGATCCAGGCCGGAAGAGAACTCAGAGTCATTGTTGGTGCAGATCAGGTAACAGATCAGGATGCAGAATCACTGTCAACTGAAATCGCACGCAAGATCCAGGAGGAAATGGTCTATCCAGGTCAGGTAAAGATTACTGTCATCAGAGAGACCAGATCAGTTGCTTTCGCTAAATAATCAATACTGAATCTCATATGAAAAGAATAATGACAATGCTCACAGTACTCTTCATGAGTATTGCAGCAATTGCCCAGGAAACACCGGCACAGCTGGTGACATGGACACCGGTAGTTGAAAAAGCTGACGGCGATCTCTATCAGGTAGTATTTACCGGTAAGGTAGCTCCAGGTTATCACACCTACACTCTGACAGATGAGTTTTCGGCTACAACATTCATGGATACTGAAATAACAGGAGGAGAACTTGTAGGTGAGCCATTTGAGTTATCCACACCTGTTGAAGAAGAGGAATACGGCGAAATCGTTCAACACTATTACAACGAGATCGTCATTGCCCAGAAGGTAAAGCTGACATCAGATCAGGCAGTGTTCAAAGGAAGCATCTTCTCCAATTCATGTACAGGTGGAGCATGCAAGGCCGAATACTATGACTTTGAAGTGAAGATCGCTCCTGAAACAGCAGTTGCAGGAGACACGATATCTGCACCGGCAAAGAAGAACGGTTCTATCTGGGGACTTATAATCGAAGCTATCCTCTGGGGATTTGCAATGCTGCTTACACCATGTGTCTTCCCTATGGTGCCGATGACCGTTTCGTTCTTCATGAAAGGTTCAGAAAATGTCGCTCAGGGACGCTTCAAGGCTGCAATGTACGGTATATTCATCGTACTCCTTTACACAGTTCCTATTTCAGTGATCATAATGCTCACCAAGCTGATTGGAGGCGACGCAGTCACAGCAGACATATTCAACTGGCTTTCGACACATTGGATACCGAACATCATCTTCTTCCTTGTGTTCATGGTATTTGCTGCTTCCTTCTTCGGAGCATTTGAAATCACTCTTCCTCAGTCACTCGTAAACAAGAGCGACAAAGGTTCTGACAAAAAGGGACTTGCAGGAGTATTCTTCATGGCATTGACTCTTGTGCTTGTATCATTCTCATGCACTGGTCCGATCGTAGGTTCGGTACTCATCAAGTCAACACAGGGCGAGTTCTGGGAGCCAATGGTAACAATGCTTGCATTCTCACTGGCATTTGCTCTTCCTTTCACAATACTGGCATTCTCACCATCTCTTCTCAAGAAATTCAAGAAGAGCGGAGGTAGCTGGCTGAACTCGGTAAAGGTTGTCCTTGGTTTTGTAGAACTTGCACTTGGACTCAAGTTCCTCAGCGTTGCTGACCAGACATACCACTGGGGACTTCTTGACAGAGAGGTATATCTCGCCATCTGGATTGTAATCTTCACACTCCTCGGTCTTTATCTTCTTGGAAAGATACGTTTTGCACATGACGAACCACTTGAATATCTCAAGGTTCCACGCCTCGTGCTTGCAATCGCAGTATTCTCATTCGTGGTTTATCTCATTCCAGGAATGTGGGGAGCTCCTTTGAAGGCTCTCTCAGGATATCTACCTCCTATCACGACCCAGGACTTCATTGTAGGTCAGGGAAGTACCGGAGCAGGTAGCACAGACGAGCAGTGTGCCGTATGTGAAGATTTCACATCTGAATCAGCATCAAAATACGGGCTTCATCTTCCTCTCGGTCTCAACGGGTACTTCGACCTGGAAGAAGGACTTGAAGCTGCAAAACAGGCAGGAAAGCCTATATTCGTCGATGTGACCGGACATGGTTGCGTAAACTGCCGTGAAATGGAGTCACGGGTATGGAGTTCCCCTCAGGTGCTTGACATGCTGAAGAACGACTTTATAATCGTGGCCTTGTACACCGATGACAAGCAGAAGCTGGACAAGGAAGACTATGTCACAGATGCTGAAACAGGAAAGGTATACAAGGACCTTGGACGTGCGAATTCTTACACTGCACGCACGCTTTGGAATGTGAACGCACAGCCTAACTATATACTCCTTTCACCAGAAGGAGAAATGCTTGTACCGGTCAGAGGCTACGACCTTTCTGTTGAAGGCTTCGTGGAATTTCTTGAAAGCGGACTTGAAGCTTATAAGAAATAATTCAATCAGAAACCGGGAAGCTGGATGAAAATGGTCGGAACCAGAAGAAGGAATCCGATCACAACCAGCATCAGAACAAATTTCCATACAAATCGGAACCAGGTTGCATAAGGAATCCTTGCAACTGACAATACAGCCATGAGAACCCCTGAACAAGGGGTTATCATGTTTGTAAACCCGTCTCCAAACTGGAAGGCCAGCACAGTTGCCTGTCTGGACACCTCTATCATATCAGCAAAAGGTGCCATTATAGGCATTGTAACAGCAGCCTTGGCAGAAGCGGAAGGTATGAAGAGATTGATGAAGGTCTGTATACCGTACATACCTGCGACAGCCCCTACCCTTCCGGAACCGTTCAAGCCATCTGACAATGAAGCAAGAAGCGGATCGATTACATTTCCGTCCTGAAGGATCACAATGATTCCGGCTGCAAGGCCAATGATTAGAGCTGCTGAAAATATATCCTTGGCACCTGTAACGAATTCCTTGGCAGTCTTGTCTGCAGAATAACCGGCAGACAGCCCTGCCGCTATGGCAAGTGCCATGAACAGAGCACATATCTCAGTAAGATACCATCCGTATCCCATCACTCCGGTGATTAGAAACACAACAGTAAATATCAACAGATCCAGAATATACAACCTGACGGATTTAAGGATCATGAATGAGCCGGTTATTGCGAACAAAGCTGTCAGAATCCACATAAGCCAAGGCATGCCGATCGTATTCTGCCCCAGGGTGACAATGCAATCTGATGCATAAAAGACGGAAAAAGCCACAAGGGCAGCAGTCAAGGCACCATGACATATCCATGCACGCAATGAGCCCGGTTCAGATGATGATTCGGCAGAATTCACTTCAGATTCAAGTTTCAGATCGGATGAAGAAGCTGAAACTACAGGCTTCCTGGTCCTTGATGCATACCACAAGACAAAAGCAATGGCGACTGCCATGAGTATCAGCCAGCATAATGTACGGTATTCTATTCCTGAGAATAATTGAAGACCGGCCATTTCCTGAGCAATTCCAATGGTAAATGGATTCAGCATCGCTCCCGCAAATCCGACATGTGCTGCGACATACACCATACAGACACCAACAAACTCATCATAGCCTAATGATTTAGCCAGTGGAATCGAAACGGCGACAAAGACTATGGTTTCTTCACTCATACCGAAAACCGCTCCGAAAAGACCGAACAGCAGCATTATCAGAGTGATGACGATATTTCCTACACCAAGTTTCCTGACCAGAGCAAACCTTTCCAGACGCGAGGTCCTTGCAATGAATTTCAATATTCCCTCATCAACTGCCTTGGTACTGTTGACAACCCAGAAGGCACCACCGACTACCAGGACAAAAGCGATGATACCAGCCTGCTGCGTAAAACCTTTATAGATTGCGGAAAAGACCTGCCAGGTCTGAGGATTGGCTTCCGGAACAAACCAGGTAGCTATTGCACAAAGCAGGATTACCGAGAATATGATTACAAATGTGTTTGGAACTTTCAGTTTTGCCATGATACTTATTATCAATTTATATTAATGCAGATGTCTCGCCTCCCGGCGGTAGCTCGACATGACAAGGGAACATGGTCACCCAACATTACTGTCGTCATGACAGGGTGCAAATATATAAAAAATCAATGACCTGATAAAACAGGCAGGCCTGCTCCGCATGGGAACAGGCCTGCAATGCTTAAATAGTATGATTCAATCAGTTGTTAGGAGTCCAGGTAATCTCAAAGAGGTTGATACCGCTTGATTTTGAGTAGAGATAGATAGGCTCTCCTGGTGTTGCAGCGATTAGTACGCTACCGGTGTTCTTCTCTGCTCCCGGAGCAGCAATCTCATCGATAACATTACCCTGTGCATCTGCAACGATCAGCACTCTGTCTGATGATGAAGAAGATGACTGGACTGTCGCTGTCAATGTTCCAGGGCCGGATGGAAGGAAGCTTATGCACTGTTTTGTCAGGCTGCCGCTACCACCGAACTGTATACGTGAAAGTCCCGAATTAGCACCAGGCTTGAACTTACCGCCATCACCAACAGTAAAAGTAAGTTTGCCATGGACGAAATCTTCCTTGATCTCAGTGACATCCTTATATACCACATCCTTGATCTCAGTGAAGAAATCATGTCCCCAGACTGTCGCCTCTGACACCCATGTCGGATCGACTGCCGGAGCAGCAGGTACAGGATCATAACCGACAGCATAAGTATTACAATTGGCAAGAGTGTAAATATACACTACGGCAGCCTCTGTAATTCCTTCGAGAAGATCAGCTGTCACCTCAGTAGTTCTTGGCTCTGACGAACTATCTGCTGGAGCAAAATCTTCATAGATAACCCTGACAGTCTTTGTTCCTGCTACATTAGTAACAAGTGCCACAACATATTTTCTATCAGTTGCATCGCTACCGGAAATAACCTTATGAGAGATTGTTCCGGCACGAGTAATCTTGAAGGATACAAACCTGTTGACAGGTATGCCGTCTTCGCCAAGCTTTGTAGCTCCACCATGCTTATAACGATTACCGTCCAATTGGGCCTTGTCTCCAAATGTCAGTTTATCTATCGTAACCGAACCGGATCCGTCAGCAAATTCCTGTTTTGCAAAACCTCCATCAGCATTGAGGGTCACAAAATACGTATCATTAATTGCAGTAGGATCGGTAATTTCACCTGTATCGACAACAGGAACATCATTCACATGGAATGAAACCTCGGCAGTTGAAGATGCAGAGCGGATGTAGTCATCTGCTGCAGGAACTGCCTTGACAGTGATCTTGAAGTCTGCACCGCCTTCTTCAACAGCAAGAGCCGCTGTCTCTACTGAGAATGTTGTCTCAGCAACTGAAACAGTCTTTTCATTGAATGTCACCTCATAAGAACCGGCATAGTCTATAGCATCCCAAGTAACAGTAACAGTCTCTTCAGCCCTTTCCTGAACAGTCTGCTTATTGATTGAAAGAGCAGGAGTGTCAAGGACAGTATTCAGAACCTGAACATCATCAGTCCACTGAAGGAATGTGATTGCTATAGGGCCACATGAAGTGATGTAGATTGTCTGCTCAGAAGTGATTCCCGGGAATGTTATCTTCTGACGGTCTGCTCCTACAGGAACTGCGGCAGAAACCTTACCGTCAAGACTTACATTGATATGTGAGTGATCACCAGCAAGCTCAGAAGCTTCTGTAGAAATCACGATTGAACCGGCCTGGTTAACCTTGATGCCCATTCCGCCGTCTACAGGAAGACCAGCCTCATCAAATTCAGACTGTCCTGTGAACTCGATCTTGCCTTCACCGAGATTGAAACCTGAGTTCTTGACATAGAATCTGATGTCACCGCGGACCATATCCTTGTCAGCCTTTCCTCTGAACACCTTGGCATCAGCAAGATCCCATGTAGTAACTGTCGGAGTCACACCCTGTGTGAGATCCTCCGGCACCTCTACGTATGGAACAAGCCATCTTGGGTCACCGGCCTTTGCAGCAAGGACAACCGGATTTACTACATTGTACACCTCTCCAACTGAATCCTCGCATGGATCTGAATCAAGGACAGAACCACCTCCAGCTACAAGATCATCCTTATTCGGCTCAAGTGCCTTGTCTGACTTATAGAAGAAGTTGTTTGCAACTGTTGTAGGGAGCTTTGACTTGGCGTCAAAGATAAGGTTCTTCTCACCTTCGATTGTATTGATGAAGATGTTTCCTGAGAAATCGAAGTTAGTCACGTCCTGCTGAACAATGAAAAGACCTCCGTCTGCAAGCAGACCGTTATCCACTACTGTATTGTTCTTGAACACGATGTCAGGAACAGCACATTTATCAATTCGGAGAATATCTCTGTGGTTGTTGACAATTGTGTTGTTCTCAATCCTTATGCTCTTGCATGCTGTTGTAGCCGCACGAAACGAGAAGAGGTCCTGACTTGCAGAGCCGATGTTCTTAATGATAGACTCTGAAACATTCAGGCTTCCGAGAGAGACACCCTTATTGTCATAATAGATGTTCTTTGTGTAGTTGAGCACCTCACAATTATACACGGTAAATGACTCTATCTTATTTGAAGTCACTGCTTCTGCAATATCAATGATATTGCTTCTTTCTCCGTAAAGTGTACCAGGAGCTCCGTCAAGGCAAAGCTGCTCGAAGTGGAATCTTGCATCCGAAGAACCGCCGTTCTGGAACTTGATGCTTACAAGCACGCGTGGGAACTCACCTGTAGGAGCAGGCTCACCATAAAGTTCGAGAGAATGGTTCACCTTAAGTTCACCAAGCTCATAGAGGATACCTTCATTATAAGGGAAGACGAACTTTGTCTGACCGTTTGCAAGATCGGATGCAAACTGTTCTGCACTGGCAACGACAGTCATTCCCTGAGTGTCAGGATGAGTGAAAGCATTGACCTGACCACGGTCTGCACTGAAGTAATGAACTGCAAGATTGTACTTTACTGATGGTTTCAATCCTGTCACAGTAGCTGCACCTGCATTGATTTCCGCATCCTTAAGCTCAATCTTAGTGTAGGATTCACCGTCTTTAAGAGCAGGTGTTACACGGATATGGTCAACCTCAGGATCCTTAGTCCAACTGATTGATATTGAATTTGAAGTAGCTCCTGTAAAGACTGGTGACAGCGATGACTTGATTGCTGTAGTCTCGATAGCCTCTTCAAAAGCAGCCCACTTAGATGGTGCGATCTCCTCATTGTCACTCACGGCCTGAACACGTCCGTAAAGCTTGAGATCCGGATCAAGAACGATTGTATAAGGGAGTGCATCAATACTTACTTCATAGGACTTATAAAGTTTTGTAAGAGCCTCATCTGTATAAAGTTCAAGATTGAACTTCACAGCCCCCTTGGACTTGCTCCAAGAAAAAGTGACTTCCTGACCATTGGCAACCTTTGCCTCAAGGGCATCGGGTGTCAGGCATCTTCCCAAAGCAAGTTCCTCATTGATATCCACCATCTCCTTGACACAGCCTGCAAAGAAGCAGCTGGAAACAATGAGGGACAGAGCCAAAAATATGTTAGATAATATACGTTTCATAATATGATTATTTATATCTGTAATTTATGGAAATAGCCTGTTAATAGCCATAATCATTTACAAGTGCACCCATATTAGTGTTAATGATACTAGATGGAATCGGCCACCACTGCTTTTCGTCCGGATTGTTATAGTAGAATGAATTTATCTTCTCTATCTGGTCTTCTCCATACTTGATGTATGTCTCAGACTCCAGTGTCCAGTCCTCACCTGGTGATGAATTCTTTGTAGCCGGCTCATTCAAGCCATAGGTCTCAAGGGTAAAGCCGTCAGCCGCATATCTGTACCATACTGAAGGGCCGAAATCGGCATAATCGCCCTTACGTTCATAAAGATTCTGGAGATCCTTCTTGGCCTCATCAAGCTTTGTCTTGAGCATACCCCAGCGGATAAGGTCAGACTTGCGGAGGAACTCACCTACGAATTCAAGTGCTCTTTCATCAACAATCGCATTGAATATTGCATCCTGGCCACTCAGTCCTTTTACATAGGCTTCCGCTGCAGCAGGATCATCCTTCATCGCTCTCTTGCGTACCTCAAGAAGGCACTTCTTGGCAAAGTCCTCATCACGATTACCACATGCCGGATCATTTGCAATTTCTGCAGCCATGAGAAGGATATCAGGATATCTCATATATACAGGCTTGATTCCGTCATCGTTACCTCCAGTATATGGATTAGCCTCCATCCACTCAAAACGGAATTTTCCGAAATACCAGTTATTGATTCCAGCAAGAACCTGTCTTTCAATATTGTCTGCACCCTTCATCACCTTGAAGTTCACACAACTGACATCACGTCTCTGGTCTCCTTCAGGATACTTCCAGTAAAGAGTAGGATTCGGACCTGCTGCTCCACCCATATTTGTCTTTGAACCGATGTACTTTGTACTTCCGTCATGACGGACAGCAAATGTATAGTTCCAACGTCCACGTTCATCAGAGAATGGAATCGAATAGATGACTTCCTTTCCTGCTGTAATGTCATTGTTATTGAAATCTCGCCAGAGCTGTTCATAATCGTTATAAAGAGACAGACCGGCATTGTCAATCACATCCTTCAATGCAGCAAGTGCCTTAGGATACAGGACTTCCTTCTGAAGATCCGGATCATTTGAAGTTCTGACTGTTCCTTGGTTTCCTGTTCCCACCTGTCCTTCATCAGGCCTGAGTGCAGAGCCTGAAGCCACCAGGGCAAGTCTTGCATAAAGTCCGAGAGCAAAAGCCTTGCTTGGTCGTGCCGTGGTGGAAGTAACATTACTTGCATTCGGCCATGCAAGGTATTGTACTGCTTCCTCAAGATCCGCCAGAAGCTGCTTGAAAATAATATCTCTGTCAGCTTTTGGAGCATACATGGTTTCCGGAGTAAGAGGAGCGAATCGTGCTGGTACTTCACCATAAGCCTTCAAAAGCTCGGCATAGATAAGAGCACGTGCCGTAAGGGCTTCTCCATATAGGACCGCCATTTCCTTATTGGATTCAATATTTCCATATTTCTTTATGGCAGTAACACAGATGTTCGCTCTTTCGACCCCTACAAGAAGCTCACTATAAGGACTTGTGTCACCATTCATCTGTTGATTATCCGGAAGACAGTGGTATTGAGCGATGTCAGCTTTGCTTCCGTCGAGGGTGGACGAAGTATACATTTCAATATCAGTATTGAATCCATACCAAGGCAGGTAACGTCCTCTATGTGCATTTGTATGGCCGAAGACTTCATAAATACCCAATATATTGTATTCGGCCAGTGTAGGATTGGCAAAAACTACTGACTCGTCAAATGATGACTGAGTCGGTGTGGTCAGACCATCTTCACAAGACGTAAGGGAAAAGGCCGCCAACATTCCTGCACCGATAAATATTTTATTCAAAAGTTTCATGACTTATTCAATTAAATATAAGACTTAGAAAGTGATGTTGACTCCGACAACATATCCCCTGCTCTTAGGATAAGCAGAATAGTCCACACCTGGAGTAAGAGGAGTTGCACGTCTTGTATCGACCTCTGGATCAAAACCGGAATAGTTGGTAAGGCAGAAGAGATTTGTTCCTGAAACATAAACGCGGAGTTTCTGCATCTTGATCTTCATTGTCCACTTCTGAGGAAGGGTATAACCGATTGTCGCTGAAGTGAGACGGAGGAAAGAACCGTCTTCTACAGCCCAGTCAGAGAAGATAGCCTTGGAAGTAGCAGGAGACCACATTGTGGCATTTGCATTTACAGCAGCAAGCTGGTCAGGATCAGTAATGACTTCTCCTGTGTTCCAGTCTACATTTGTCCATCTCTTGTCAGAAGCTACGTCTGTGATATAGTTTCTGAGGGTCTTGTTTCTTGACTGAGTGAAGTCAATCTTGTTAGCATTATAAATGTTATTACCCAGAACGAAATTGAAGTTGGCTGAGAAATCGAATCCATAGAGATATCCCTGAAGGTTGAAACCTCCGATGGCAAGCGGCTGGGCATTGCCTATGACAGTCATATCATCCCCATTGATCACACCGTCACCTGAATCGAGGATGCCGTCATCGTCTGAGTCCACAGTGAGTTGATCCTTGAACTTCATTGCACCAGGACGGAAATAACTGTCACCGCCGAGGACATCCTTTGCATCTACTACACCTTCGTTAGGAACCCACTTGGTTCCGTCAAAAGTAAAGTCATCTACAGTATACATTCCATCTGACTGGTAGCCGAACATATCTCCAAGAGGTCTTCCCTCAGTAACAAAGTAATCGAAAAGGATTTCTGAAGAAGCCCAGTTAGATGTAGACTTGATGCCGTCAGGAAGTCCTCCAAGGTCTGTTACCTCATTCTGATTGAAGCTGACGTTACCACCAAGAGTAAGTCCGAAGTTCTTCTTCTCAACAAGGACGAAATTCAATGATGCCTCAATACCTCTGTTGCGAAGAGATCCTGCATTCTTATACATATAATTATAACCTGTTCCTTTAGTCGTAAAATGAAGGAGAAGGTCTTTTGTAGTATTGTTATAAAGTTCTACGGAACCGTTGATCCTGCTACGGAAGAAAGAGAAATCGAGTCCGACATTATGAGATATGGTTGTTTCCCAAGTAAGGTCAGGATTAGCCATTGTCGAATTTCCATCCGCTTCTACCGGTTTCCAATAAATACCTCCAGTTGCAAGCCATGTTGTCTGGCTAGCCTGGAACATCTGCTGTGTAACGCCCTGTGGTATATTATTATTTCCTGCTGTACCATAGCTATAACGAAGTTTGAGGTTATCAAGCCATGTCGCATCCTCAAGCCAGCTTTCATTCGAGATTGTCCATGATGCAGCAGCAGATGGGAAGAATCCCCACTGGTTTCCTACCGTAAACTTGGACGATCCGTCAGCACGCATTGTTGCCGAAAGAGCATATCTGCCATCAAAGTCATAATTTACTCTTCCAAAGAATGAAAGGAGCTGATCATTTGGATCATAATAGTTGTTCGCAGCAATCGGAATACCTGATGCCATGAAGTTCCATGCCATTGAGGAATCGAAGAATTCAGGGAAATTCTCGATAGTAGTCGACATCCTGTTGGACTTTGTAAGGATATACTCAGCTCCCAAGAGCATGTCGAGTTTATGCCTGTCATCAGTAAAGACTTCCGCAAAATTGTAATTCAGCGTATTTGTGCTGCGGTATTTTGTTCTGAACGTATTGCTGTTGGATGTAGCAGGTTGTCCCTTATAGGTAGCCTTGTCGGTCACATAATATGAAGTAAGACCGAAGAATCTGTTGTTTTCCTGAGTATAATCATCAAGACCGCCCTCGACCCTGAGGTTGAGATTCTTGATGATATGCCATGTGATAGCACCGTTAACGGTCCAGTTCGTACGGAATTTCCTGTTGTCATTGTCATAGACAGACTGAAGAGGTGGAGCATTGTCGCTATAATCTTCAGGAAGGTCTGTATCCACAGCTGCACCGGTAATAGGGAAAGGACGGTATGCGATTGCATGTTTGAGACGTCCCTGTGATCCAGATGTAGATCCGCCACCGTCATTCAGCGAATTGGCTCCTGCACCATAGATGACAGTACGTGAATATCTTGCATTAACATCAACAGTAATCTGCTTGATAGGCTTGTATTGGGTCTTGAAGTTAAGGTTGTCACGTCTGTAGTTTGAAGCAGTCATGATGGCATTGTCAGTCACGCTTGCATAACCTGCAGTCCATTTCACCTTGTCACCGCTGCCTGAAATCGAGATGTTATGGTTGAAAGTGCTTCCGATATTTCCGAAAATCTCGTTCTTCCAGTTGTTTGCAGGTACATTCTCATAAAGATCGATATCCTGGAACTTACCAAAATACTGTTCGTACCTGTCTTCAATCTTGTCTGTCATAGCAGCAAGCTCATACTGTGCCTTGACATACTCATACGAATCAAGTGACTGGAGAGCATCGCCGTTGGCCATCTTCTTCTGTCCCCAATAAGCATTGTAGCTTACAGAAATCTTTCCAGATGCAGCAGACTTGGTTGTGACGAGAACTACACCGTTTGCACCACGGGAACCGTAGATTGCAGTTGAAAACGCATCCTTGAGAACATCGATAGACTGGATATCCGAAGCAGGTATATCAGAAATGCTTTCTACAGGGAAACCGTCCACGATATAAAGTGGAGACGAATCCTGTGTGATTGAACCGGCACCACGGACACGGATCTTTATTTCGGCATCAGGGTCACCCTCAGTTGTTGTAACCTGTACACCGGCCATCTTTCCGGTAAGGGCCTCACTTACTGATGCAACCGGAACTGCAGTCAACGCCTCGTTACCGACAGATGTAACAGAACCCATGAGATCACGACGTTTCACGGTTGCGTAACCGATAACGACAGTCTCATCCAGGAAGTTGGCATCTTCTTCCAGAACGACATCAATTACATTTGAATTTGAAATAACGACATATTTAGTCGCCATACCGATGCATGAAAAGACAAGAGTCTTGCCCTTCGCATCAGGGATATCAATGGAATACTTACCATCGATATCCGTTGAAACTCCTAAGGTCGTGCCGTCTACAAAGACTGACACACCGATCAGAGGCTGTGTCTGTGAATCTGTCACGACACCGCTGATCTGCTGGGCATCTGCAGCAAAAGCTGTCAGAAAAAGCCCCAAGATCAAGAATGAGATCTTGCAAGTCAGATTTTTCATAAAAGAACTTTTTTGGTTAGTACTATCTAGTGTTAATAATAAATTCAGCTCAATTTGAACAAAAAAGGTATGTCCACACGTCTAAACATGCGAAAATACCTTAAATAGAGCAATACAATAGGGAAATTTTATCGCAAAACTTGTATTTTTTAACACTACGGCATCATTCCGTGCCCGTTCACGATAATTTTTGATATGAGCCACCCTCATTCTGTCCGGAGACTATATCCTTAACCAGAAAATGCAGATACATCTCAAGATTGTCATACCTTCCGAGATGGTCAAGATCCTTTGTCTGTGCATCTGCAGGAGAATTCACATTCAGACCGAACTTCTTTTCAAACCAGTCAGGCATTCCGTCCGAATCTGAGTCCTTGATATTGTCAAGTTCCTGCGGTGATGCCGAATAAGAAGGCCATCCTCCGACTGCTTCCTGCGTGTCGATAATACCATTCTTAGATCCGTTTCCACCAGTAGTATAGGTTGCTTTACCGCTACGGGCATCAGTGCAGGCACGTTCATCGACAGAATCCCTTCTGAGAGAAGCACCGCCGTACTCGCAGATTTTTCCGAAAGCAGAAAGAGCGTCATGGGTTGTAGTGTAGATGCTGCCTTCAGAAGGATGGACAAGGTCATGTGCAGCCGTGAGAAGACGGCTTTTGTCAGGAGGAGTGTTGGTCTTATGATCATGCCAGTACACTCCCACGGAATTATCGTTTGTCAGATTTTCCTTCCCGTCATATACATTGCCGGAAAGGAAAAGATAAGGATAGCCGTAATCGGTCTTGCTGGATGTATATATGCCATTGGCATCGATGAAGTAGGACCTGTCCTTAGAAGCCGGGCCTTTCTTGTAGTAGTTGCCTACCATATTGAACCATGCTCCTTCTCCGCCGTAAGTGCTGTTGTCACCCCAGTTATACACAGTATTGTTCCTGTAATCGACATGTCCACGACGCTGAGGATTGTTCTTGTTCTCATAGATTTCCGGATGGTCGAAACGGGGATTTCTGCTCTTGTGATTAGCAAGAAGATTATGGTGGAAAGAGGCATTCTTACCACCCCAGATACCACCATATCCATGACTACCCTTTCCATGCACAGAATTACAGAGGCTTTCTGTCATGATGCACCACTGCATGGTAAAGTTTTCATTGGCATAAAAGGACGAACATTCGTCAGTCGACCATGACATTGAGCAGTGATCCAAAATGATATTGTCATTGTATCTGCCCCAGATGGCGTCATTTTCCTGCTTGGCGGCATCTCCCATACGGAAACGCATGAACCTGATGATCACATTGCTTGCTGATATCTGGACAGAATAATCTCTGATACATATTCCGTCACCAGGTGCCGTCTGACCGGCAATTGTAACGTCACCTTTGGAAATCTTGAGTGTACTCTTAAGCTGTATGATTCCTGCCACATCGAATACAATGATACGGGGACCTGATTGATTAAGTGCATCTCGCAAAGAACCGGCTCCTGAATCATTCAGATTTGTCACATGAATCACCTTTCCACCTCTGCCACCCGTGACATACATTCCACCTCCCTCAGCACCTGGGAAAGCCAGTGACTTTGCATGGATGTCTTCATGAGCAGGGATCTTGAATTCGGCATAATACTCTCCCGGCTGCTGAGGATCATCGGGAATATCCGGTGGAGTATCCGGACCGCCCTCTTCACCGGCAGTCGTAACCGTCAATGGTGCGGAATAATCCGAGCTGAGGTTTCCGGTAACAGCTCTTACTTTGAAGACATATTCCGTTGCCTTGGAAAGTCCGGAAAAGGTCACCGAAGCCTCAACAGGATTAAGCTGCTGCTTCAAGGTTCCATCCCCAAGTTCCAGACGTGCGGCATAACGGTCCGCACCTTCAACTGGATTCCATATAAAGGACAAGGCTGTCTCAGAATTCTCGACAAGAGTTACGCCAGAAGGGGTAACTGGCTTCAAGGGTTGCTGTTCAACGGGAGATTCTGTACATGAGGAAAATGATGCAAGAATCAGGACAACTGGCAGCAGATATTTAGATATACTTCTCATTTTCATCAATTTATCTTACATCCAACTCTGAATCGATGATTCCTGGCAGTGAAGTGACCGATCCTTTGAAATTAACCTTTCCACTTCTTACCTCACGGACCAGACGTCTGTCGATGCAATCACGTGATGCAGAAGCACCAGCACTCTTGAGTACTGACTTATAGGCATCATCGGGATCTTGAGGATACAGTTTCACACTTATTTCGAAAGGCTCTTTGACAGAAACCTCGTCATAATAGTCATCAGCCTCCTCTATCTTCTCCATATCCGGACGCTTACCATCGTGATTTCCTTTGCGTACTGCTGAGACATCATATTCATTATCATCCAGATAGAACTGTCCCGGCACAAGAGAAGTCGTTCTGGAAGTACTGATATCAAGCCATCTTCCATCAAGTTTGTCCGTTGCCGGTCCCGGACGGAAAACATTGCCGACCAGGTTGAACCAGCCTTCCTCCCCTCCATATATAGCCTTCATTCCCCAGTTGAACACAACATTATTGACGAAATCCACCGTTCCCCTGCCTGTCAGAAGCTCCTGACCGTGGTAAATCGCGGGGTGGTCGAAACGAGGGTTCCTGCTGTTGTTGCTGACGAAGAGATTATGATGGAAAGACACATTCCTGCCTCCCCATATACCTCCATAACCATGTTTACCCTTATGATGGACTGAGGAATTCAAAGCTTCGGATATGATGCACCACTGGACCGTGGCATCATTGATATTATAGAAAGACGCATTCTCATCCGTTGCCCAGCTGATGGAGCAATGATCTATGATGATATTGCTGCAGCGTTTGGCTCCCAACGCATCAGCTTCGACTTTCGCTGCTGTACCAAGACGGAAACGGAGATAACGAAGTATAGTGTGGTCAGCAGAGATGAAGACATTGTGGTCCCTTATGGTTACTCCCTTTCCAGGTGCAGTCTGTCCTAAAATCGAAATATAGGGATTCTCAATATTCAATGGAGACTTAAGATGGATATCTCCTTCAACAGCAAAAGTAATAGTCCTCGGACCTTCGGCCTCTACTGCATGCCTGAGAGTACCTTCTGAACCATCATCTTCTAGTGATGTCACGATATACTCCCTTCCTCCTGCACCTCCTGCCGCAAACATTCCGCATCCTTCTGCACCATCAAAGGCAACGAGCCTCTTCTTCATCAGACGCATCATACTGCCATCCTTGACAATCCATCCTTCGTCCTTATAATCAATATTATGCCGTGCTTCCCATTCAAGAGAAGCCCAGATAAACGGTCCGACTCCCTTGCAGTCATTATCAATTATCGGTTCACTCAGATAATACTCGAAGTCTCCCTTCCTCATCTGCTTTCCTCCAAGACCGCCGACAGAACAACAGTCCGTGATTGAAATGGTTCCGTCTGGATTCTCTCTGACAAAGCGTTCGAGGAATCTTGGATAAAGTCCAAGAATGTAATCCTTGTGGGAATCATCTATATATCCCATTCTGAGGCCCTTAAGGAAAGCATATATGAACATTATCGAGCATGTGGCTTCCTGATAGTTGCCTTCCCTGTCAGGACAGTCCAGAACCTGATACCACATTCCTGTATCCTTGTCTGCCCATTTCGGCAGGACTTCAAGAAGGTAATTGAGCTGACTTATCAGTTCTTCCCTGCCTGGATTCTTCTCAGGCAGAAAATCCAGAACTTCAACAAGAGCTACTGTGTACCAGCCTACAGCACGTCCCCAAGCATGCTCAGAAAGACCGGTCTGAGGATCACACCAGAACATCGACTTCGATTCATCCCATGCATGACGGAAAAGTCCTGTAGCCGGATCGTATGTATTCCTGGCTCCTGCTGTAAACTGATGCACTATGTCAGCAAACAGTGAATCCTTCTGGTCTTTTGGGGCATATCTTCTTGTATACTCGGCATAGAAAGGCAGAGCCATATAGAATCCGTCCAGCCACACCTGATTTGGATAGATCTTCTTGTGCCAGAACTCGCCGGACTTTGTACGAGGCTGGTCATCAATCTGTTCACGAATCATCCTGGTCACCCTGCGATAACGCTTGTCCTTATCGCCGAACATGTCGTGAAGATCGAAATAAATACGTGCAGGGCAGATGTGATCGACATTGAAGTTGCTCTTCTTATATTTATACACTTTTCCGCTTTCATCAGCCATGGTATCCGCCCACTCACGTACATAATCCACGACCCAAGGAAGTTCATAGCGTTCTGATGCATCAAGGAAGGATTTCAACTCCAGGCCGGTCGTATAGTTCCACTTCCTTTCGCCTTTACGGCCGTCAAGATGGGTAGCATCCGGATTTCTCAGCATCTCGGACATGATCATCCTGACCGAATATGGCTTTATATCCTTGATTGCCAGCGGTTCATGCTGAGCGGACATAGTCAGTCCGAAAACAAGGAATGAGAATAGTAATATGTAAATTCTTTTCATGTTATATATTTTCATTTATTGCGACGTACATACTCTGCCGGAGTGATTCCGAAATGCTTCTTGAATGAACGCGTAAAATAGCCTGGATCTGAGAATCCGACCTTATAGGAAGTCTCTGAAATCGAGAACTGACCGCTTTTAAGATAATGCGTAGCTCTTTCCATCCTGAACTCCTGGATGATCTCGACCGGTGACTTACCCGTCAATCCTTTGATCTTGTTATACATCGAAGTCCTTCCCATTCCGACATAGGTAGCCAGCTGGTCAACCGTAACATCCGGGTCTGAGAAATTAGCCTCGAGCCATTCCATGATCTTTTTGACCAGTTGCTCATCCTTGTCCGTAATGACAATCTCCTCAGGCATGATTTCGATCTTCCCTGATTTTTTCCCTGCACTATCTGAGGATGACAATGTTGTGATCAGGGTTCTGCGGCGTTCTAGAAGATTATCAATCCGGGCTATCAGAAGTTCCATTGTGAACGGCTTGGCTATATAACCGTCCGCACCATACTTCATGGCCTTCAGATGCGTGTCATTTTCATGTTTGGCTGTTATGAGGATGATAGGAATGTGACTGATGGCAAAATCCTTACGTATATTGTTGATCAGTTCGATACCATCCATCCGAGGCATCATCAGGTCAGTGACTATCAGGTCCGGAACCCATCCGTCCTTTATGATCTCGAGTGCCTCTACACCATTCGACGCATCCATCACTTCGAAACGATTGATAAGCAGATTATAGATATACACCCTCAGTTCTGCATTATCCTCAACTACCAGCACCTTCATGGCACCTTCAGGATATGAAGGGGAAAGTTTGAACCTGCTGAGCCCATACTGCTCACCTTGAGGTTTCTCTTCTGTATCATCCATGAACTGGACATTCTCTGAATCAAACCTTTCCTTGGATAAAGGAAGCCTGACAAAAAACTTGGATCCGGGTTCAGACCCGCTTTCCACCCATATCGTCCCACCATGGACATCAGCAATTTCCTTACAGAATGACAGACCTATGCCACTGCTTGCCAAGCCCTTGAAAGGTTCACCGTTTCCTCTTACAAAAGGCTGGAAAATAGACTCCCTATCTTCTTCCGGAACCCCGACGCCATTATCCTTGACCATGATACGCAATTCATCATCTCCTTCACGATAAAGGACACCTACTTCTATCTTACCTCCGTCTGAAGTATACTTGAAAGCATTGGACAACAGATTATACACAAGAGCTTCCAGCCTTATGGAATCGCCCCAGACCATGAGCGAATCTACAGACTTGATTATCCTCATATCCATCTTCCTCTCAGCAGCCATATCCTTGAAATCGTCATAGACTTCCTCTACCATCCGCACCACATCGAAATGGCTGACCTTCAGCTTCATTTTTCCATTGGCTATGGTCCTTATATCAAGAAGCTGATTGACAAGAGTCATCATTCTTTTTGCATTCTTGCGGACAAGATTCACACTGTATGAATAAGAAGGATCCTCACCCGTATTACGGCTGATATCTTCTATGCCACCCAGGATCAAGGTAAGCGGAGTCCGTAGTTCATGGGAGATATTGGTAAGGAACCTTGACTTCACCGCACTTATATCCTGCTCAAGTCTGACATCGTTACGTAACTTCATGGATGTCATCATGATGCGAATAAGAAATACCAGGACTCCGACAGCTATGAGAATATAGATGATTATTGACACGGTAGAGTTCCAAAGCGAAGGACGTACACGCACCTTCATGGAAACCACTTCCCCGCTTTCCGAAGCGGAAACCCTGAATGTATAATTTCCAGGAGGAACTCCCGAAAATGTTGCGTTGGATGTTCCGTCTGTAGATATCCAATCCTTGTCATAACCTTCAAGGATATATGAAAAGCTATAGTCTTCGTTGATGCTGTAATCCAGAGAAGCAAAATCGATTCTGAAGAAGGAATAGTCATGAGGAATGATTATCCTGTCATCAAACGGCGTCCTCCGACCGTCGATTACCAATCCTGTAACAGTCAGCCTACCGTTCTTCTGCGAAGGCGAGAATGATTCCGGCTTGAAACTCAGTACATTCTCCAATGTGCCGAAAAGCAATGTTCCGTCATCCAATGAAGCACATGCAGCTTCACTGAATGAGACAGAAGCCACTCCGTCATACCTGGAATAATTAACCACAGACCTGTCAGAGGGATCAATGCTTGAAAGACCAGCTTCTGTCGCAGCCCATATCTTTCCCGTTGAATCCTCTATGGCAGATTGGATAATATTGCTCTTCAAGCCGTCCTCCGTACTGATCACGTCAAAGACAGGAGTCCCGTTGACAAACCTTATTCTGTTAAGACCGCCTCCGAATGTACAGAGCCAGGTGTCTGAGCAAGATGAAGTGAACATATAGATCACATCATTGTTTCCAAGCGAATGGATGTCTCCCGGTATCTTCCTGACCAGATTGAAGACTGTAAGTTCCGGAATCTCAGAAGGTTCGAACCAGACCAGACCTCCTACAGTCGCCACAAGCATCCTGCCGTCCGGCATACAGTGAAGATATCTGACACGGTCTCCGAGTACCTGAGGATAATCGGGAAAGCTGTTCTCCACGGTAACGAAATCCTCACTGTCGGCATTCTGAAGCATGGACAATCCTCCGCCATAGGTACCTATCCATATCCTCCCGTCATGATCCTGAGTGATGGAATAGATATTATTGGAACTGATTGATCTACGGTCAGAAGGATTTCTTCTGTATCGTTTGAAGGAATAGCCGCCATCCTCCGGAGTCATCCTTATCAGGCCGTCTCCTTTTGTACCGATCCAGATATTACCGTCCCTGTCCTCAAACAAAGAATATATCACTCCGAGATCTCCGCTTCTGCTGTCCGGATAACGGACACAGGACTCCAGATCAGGTGAGTATCTGTAGAGCTCCCGACTTTTGGCTGCAATCCACAGATTTCCTCTGCTATCCTTCATCATAGCCCTGATTTCATGGGAAGACAAAGGGTCAGAAGAACGTGTCGGCGGCACAATGACAGATGTCTTGGGATCGATGACCGTAACCTTTTCAAGGCCGCGACCTACTGTGGACATCCACAGGATACCGGAACTGTCAACCTCAAAGCACGCTACTCCATTCATGAAACGGCAGTCTTCCTGTTCTTTCACATTATGAAGAGGGATTATCTCATCTGAATGACGGTCATAATATCCGAAACCGTAATTATTCATCTTGATCCAAAGACGCCCTCCCTTATGCTCGACTCTTGCCAGGGTATCCGTATAATATGACATCACATTATTGCTGTGCTCGTAATGTCTGAATCTGTCTTTTGATGAATCATACGACCATATTCCTGTTCTGTCGGTAGCAATCCAGAGAAGGCCCTCCGGATCGGGAAAGAGGTATCTGACCCTTCCCATCTCACTTCTGTGTCCGACCAGTTCTGAGGTCATAGGATCAACATAGGCGATTGTATTATCCCGGAATCCGACAAACAGTTTTCCATCTGTAACCGTCATTGAAGTGGCGTTGCCTGCATCGGCTCCGGCAAGATCAATCCATTTCTGTTCCTTTGTAGACCTGTCCAGAATCAGCAGTCTGTCAGGAGACAGAAAGGCCAGATCTCCATCGGGCAATTCATCAAATGCAAGAACATCACCGGCTCTGGTGATGAGAGACACAGCATCTCCACTGATTACCGATATTCCATTCTCTGAAACAGCATATATGACTCCCAGTGAATCCTCATAAATACCAGAAATCTTTTTACCTATATGTCCATGGACATCATCATTGAACAAACGGTACGACAGGTCGGGAGCAAACCTGAACAAACCGGTTCCATCCACCGCCACCCAGACATAGCCGTTTCGGTCACAATGAAAGATATCAACACTCTTTTCTGCCGGGACCTCTACAAAAGCCTCATTACGGACATCAAAACGATAAAGGTGATAATCATAAGTCTGTATCCACAGAAAACCGGCAGCATCTTCTTCTACGGAAAGTATCCTGTTATGAGAAAGGTTGGAGTAGTCACCCGGGAGCATGGTATAGTTGACGAATCCTGTTCCGTCAAAACGGCTCAAACCATACCAGGTGCAAAGCCAGAGATAGCCGTCCGTATCCTGATGAATGTCACAGATGGAATTGTGAGGAAGACCATCATCCGAAGAATAATGTTCGAATATGAATTCCAACGGCTCTGCCTTGATCTCATTGATAAAGCAGTTCCCAATTGTCAGAAACGTCAGTAACAGAACTATGGATTTTGTCTTCATGTCAAATGAGTGTATCCCGTAAATTTACTAAAAGACTTTGAAATACCACTCCACTTTCACAGATTTTCCATGCTTGTCAATCTCGCTTCCGGTCTTAAGGACATTTTCAGGCACATATTTCTTCAGATCTCTGGCCTTCAGCTGGTGGCTCCATGACACGCGGCCGCCAGGACTTCCGGCTCCCGGACCCTTGCTGCCATACTCCGCATAGAAGGATGTCTTTTCCGCATCAGGCTTGTTCCAGTTATGCCATCCTTCACTTAAGATATGGTCACCGAGTTCACAGTTTATGAAGACAGTCTTGGCATAAGGACGCCATGGACGGCCGAGATAGACCTTATCGGTATTCTCATCATGTATCAGACGGCAGTTATTGAATACATATCCGAATTCAGTACCTTCAGGAGTTGATGCTGCTGTAACATAGCTGTTCTTCTTACTTAGAATGGTACAGTCCTCAAACCAGCAGGTCGAGGCACCGAAGATGAAATCGGTAGTTCCTTCAATCCAGCAGTTTCTGTAATACTGTTTCTGATTCTTGCCGTAAGTGTATATGGTATCCTGATTGGCGATGAATCGGCAGTTCAGGAATGCCACTCTGTCCGCATCAACTGTAATGGCACAAGCCTGACCGATTGTCTTGCCTTCACCTGCAGTATTCTCTATCGTAAGATTCTCGGCCAGAAAATCATCTCCGTAGAGGAATACTGTAGATGTTGCAGATGTTCCCATAGGATATCCTGTAGAACCTTCTCTGAGTGCATAATCATCCCAACTGATGACTGTTCCCTCAGGTGACTGACCTATAAGATGAAGTTTCTGTTTATTAGCGGGAACCGTAACCTTCTCACGGTACAGACCGTCCTTGATATAGATTGAGGTCTCATCCTGCTTGCAATAGTCAGGAGCTGCATCCACTGCCTCCTGTACTGTAAAGAAATCTCCACTTCCGTCCTTTGCAACCACGAAATCATAATCGACGACATGTGGCCGAAGCTCCGGTATCACCTTGACTATTTCGGGAAGAAGGAGTTCCACAATCTTTCTGGCACCGGCGGCATTCGTATGCGTATTATCTGTCTTTCCATCAGGATGTCTTGGATTAGTACCCTTTTCTATCCACATATAATACTTACGTGAAGCCTCATCCCCAAGGGAGATAAGCCATTGCTGGGTAATCGTATTTGCATCGATGATCGGAAGTCCGTATTCCTTTGCGACCTGAGTGACTGCAGATGGATAATCCCCATGACACCCGGTCTTGAGATTCCCCTCCTCATCGAACCATCTGCGTGAGACCGGAGTGAAGAGAACCGGCTTGGCACCGACGGAAAGAGCATGGTCTACAAAAAGACGGATATTGTCCTGATATGCACCGAAAGGAGCCGCATATCTTGTCGTATCTGATTCCTTGGAATCATTATGTCCGAACTGAATGAAAAGGTAGTCACCTGACTTGAGGTCACTTTTGACTCTATCCCATATTCCCAGAGTCCGGACACTCTTGGTACTCCTGCCGTTCTGGGCATAATTGGCAACAATCACATTGGTATCGACATGAGACTTAAGTCTCTGTCCCCAGCCCCGTTCAGGATTCTCATACGAAAGATCCTTATCAGCCATTGTGGAGTCACCCATCAGACGAAGGACAATCTTATCCTGTGCAAATAGTGCCGAGCCAGCCATAACCGCCAGCAAAAGCAAGAACAGTCTCCTCATAATTAATCTATTACAACATTTTCAGAATTATACTGGAAGACATCCAGAGATGACTTTCCCGAGGCATCAGAACAATCTTCAATCACCACATTCCTGCAGTTCGCCACACTATATCCGTGTCCCTTCGATTGAGTGATGTTGACATCCTTGATAAGCACACCATCAGAATACCTGAGGTCTGCACCAAGTTCTGATACAATCTCACAATTTTCAACAACGATGTTTTCTATGTTCTTTTCAGGAATACCGTTGAAATACATAGCTCTTGCCGCACCGCTGCACACAATGTCACTTATGAAGATATTCTTGAACTGAGGAGTAGTCTCATCTGCAGGAACATATTCCACATCAAACGGCGAAGCACCGTCAGCAGCGGCTTCCACAGCAGACTTACCACCGTAATGAAGGTCGAACAGAAGCGGTTCGGTAGGGATGTTCATCATCACTATATCCTCGATATAGATATTCTCGACAACGCCTCCCCTGCCTCTGCAGCTCTTGAAACGCAATCCTACGTCCGTTCCAAGAAAACGGCAGTTCCTTACTGATATATTCTGTACTCCTCCCGACATCTCACTGCCCACGACAAAGCCACCATGACCATGAAAGACGATACAGTTGTCAACAATAAGGTTGCGACATGGTCTTGCCCTGCGTCTGCCGTCTTCGTTCTTGCCTGATTTGATGCATATTGCATCGTCACCAACGTCAAAACTCGAATTGATCACAAGTACATCCTCACATGAATCCACATCCAGACCGTCGCCATTCTGCGAATACCATGGATTACGTACGGTGATGTTATTTATGATCACATTCCTGCACATAAGAGGATGAATGTTCCAACATGGGGAATTCTGGAAAAGACAATCCTCCAGAAGTACATTCTCACAGTTCTTCAGACCGATGAGCACCGGACGGAGATATGTCTTGACGCTGTTCCATTCTTCTTCAGTTTCAAGTCCCTGAGGAACATTGAAGGCATCGCTTACAATGGAGCCACGATACGAACTGGAATCAGGATACCACACATTGCCCTTTTCATTGGTGAAACCACCTCCGGCAAGAAGCTGTTTCCACTGCGAAGGGGCCATCTTCGATTTCTTCACCTGCCTCCAGGAATCGCCGTTTCCATCTATGGTACCACCACCTGTGATAGCGATGTTCTTCGCTCCGTCAGCATTGATAGGTGCCTGACATCTTCTTGTGTCAAGTCCTTCAAAGACTGTTTCAATTATAGGATACAGATTCCTGTCTGTAGAGAACAGGAGGACAGCATCCGGAGTAACATGTAGTTCGATATTGTCCTTAAGTGTTATAGGACCGGAAAGCCATATACCTGTCGGTACTACAAGTCTTCCGCCACCTTTTGCAGACAAGGCATCGATTGCCGATGCAAAGGCCTCACTGTTAAGAAACACTCCGTCCCCAACTCCGCCGAAGTCTTCTATGCTTACTTCGTATTCAGGAATTTCAGGACGATGCACCTTGTTCATCTTGAACGGAAGATCATCATAAAGATAGGAAAACTCATAGCTTGAACAGCTTGAAAACATGCAGATTCCAAGAATCGCGACACCTGCATTACGGATCAGTTTAGTGAAATGTGCGGTCATAGCAAAAGCCCATTATTGATTATTGCAAAAATAATCAACAAGGGGCTTCAACTATGTGACTTTTTATCGCAAAAAAGTGACAAATCGTCAAAGAAGATGCGATTAAAAGTGATCTGGATAATAATGTTTGACTTCAAATTCTCCCGAGAGGACTCCATAGCCGTTTTCTGCAAGAGAATCTACTTCGTTCTCACCAGGATAGACATAGACAGGAGCAATGAATTTCACATGTTCACTGATGTAGTCAGTAATCATTGAACTATATGCTATACCTCCTGTAAGTATGATTGCATCCACCTTTCCGCATACGACAGCCGAAACAGCTGCAATATATTTGATGAATGACATGCAATAGCCCTTGATGAACATCTCGACTTCTGCGTCTCCCTGCTCCGCTCTAGCGGTAAGTACACGGAAATCATTGGTTCCGAAATATGCTACAGCTCCTCCTCTGCCGACAAGTCTTTTCTTGATCTGTGCCATGTTCCACTTGCCGCAGAAACATTTTTCCACGAGAGGGAAAGCCGGCACGCTACCGGCACGTTCCGGACTTATAGGTCCATCTCCTCCAAGGGAATCATTAACATCGATAACCTGACCGTTTCGATGGAGCGATACAGACGAACCGCCTCCCATATGTGCAACAACTGCCGTAACTTCGTTTCCAGTCTTGCCTACACCATGAGCATACCTGCGGACCATCGCTCGTGAATTCAAGGCATGAAAAAGGGTCCTCCTTGGAAGTTCCGGAAGTCCTCCCACCTTTACCTCAGGAATCATTTCATCAGCCATCGGGGCATCAGCGATATAAGCATGGCAATCTTCAGGAAGTCCTTTCTCAGAACGTGCTTTGTTTACCAAAGCAGCCATATCGACTCCTAAAAGACCGCTCAGATTGCATGCATGAACACCTTCCTTTGCTTCAAGAAGAGCATCGCACATGTTCTGGTCTACCTCATAGACACCTGTACGGATCGGCGTTATAAGGCCACCCCTTGCCATTATGATATCAATACTCTCCAGATCTACACCTTTTTCAGAAAGAAAACCCGTGATGGCATCAAGACGCATCTGTCTTTGATCCAACACGGATTCATATTTCTCGACTTCTTCGGCAGAGTGTGTAAGATTAGTCTCAAAGAGTTTCTCTCCCGAGTCAAAGAAGCCTAATTTTGATGAGGTGGAGCCGGTATTGATAACCAGTATTCTACCTTTCATATAAGTTTTGTATTAATTATGTGTTGTTAATTCTGCATTATACTGTTAATGCTGCAATGGCAATTGAGTTAAGTTTCGTTTCTGTACTGTCTGCACGGCTGGAGAGAACGCATGGTGCCGCTGCTCCCAAGAGAACACCGGCTTGCTTTGTGCCTTTTACTAGCTTGGAACTGCATTTATAGAATACATTTCCTGACTCTATATTAGGGAAAAGAAGACAGTCTGCCTTTCCTGCTACAGGACCTGATATTCCTTTGATCTGTGCTGACTCCTCATCAATAGCTACATCCAGGGCAAGAGGACCGTCTGCAACACATCCTCTGATCTGTCCCCTTTCGGCCATCTTGGCCAATAATGCTGCCTCCTGAGTTGCCGGCTGACTGGCAAGTACCTGTTCGGTAGCTGCTATTATGGCAACCTTAGGGTTGGCAACTCCAGCTGACTGTGCAGTCTTCACAAGCTTATCCATTATCACCTGTTTCTGCTTGAGATCAGGTGCCGGGATAACTGCGACGTCACCCACAAAAAGAAGTCGGCCGAAATCAGGAAACTCAAAGACACCACAATGGGTCAGAAGACCCTTAGGAGGAAGGAGTCCAGTCTCCTTATTAAGGATGGCACGAAGGAACTTGTCTGTAGAACAAAGACCTTTCATAAGGAAATGGCACTCGCCATCCTTGACCAGCTGAACTGCCTGGGCGACAGCCTTCAGTTCCACAGGATTATGGATAACGGTAAATTTGCTGATATCGATATTCTCCCTCCTGCAGACTTCAGCTATGATTGCTTCATCACCTACAAGAGTAACATCGACAAGTCCCAAATCAACAGCAAGAGAGGCGGCAGTCAATGTATGATCATCGACTGCCCAAGCCGCTGCCATTCTTTTCTTCTCCGTCCTGTCTTTGAGAGCAGAGAATATATCCTGAAAAGTCTTATACATGGTTTAAATGACTATTCCTGAACAATATGCATTGTATCACGTGCAATCATCAGCTCCTCGTTGGTAGTGATGAGAGCAACCTTTACCTTAGAATCTGGTAGTGAGATGATGGTATCAACTCCTCTTACAACATTTGCGTCATAATCAAACTTCACTCCCAGATACGTAAGGTTCTCACACACCCTGCGACGGAGACGGCTGTTGTTTTCACCGATACCGCCTGTAAACACAATAAGATCCACACCGTTCATCGCCGCAGTGAATGCACCAATATACTTGGTAATCTCATATGTGAGTTTCTTAAGGGTCAGCTTAGCCTTTGGTTCACCTGCATTTGCAGCCTCATCAAGGTCACGTGCATCTGAAGAAATGCATGAAAGGCCGATGAATCCGCTCTTCTTATTGAGTACCTTACTCATCTCTGCAGCAGAGAGGCCTTCCTTCTCCTGAATATATGTCACGACATCCGGGTCGATGCTACCGCTTCTTGTACCCATGATAAGACCTTCGAGTGGAGTGAATCCCATTGTCGTATCTATAGACTTGCCGTTTGCCACAGCTGCTATCGAGCTTCCGTTACCCAGGTGACATGTGATGATCTTGGAGTTTTCAAGATCCAGTCCGGCAAACTTCGCACCCTTTGCTGAAACATATTTATGACTTGTACCATGGAAACCGTATTTACGGATACGATACTTGTCATAGTACTCATATGGAAGGGCGTACATATATGCATACGAAGGCATTGACTGATGGAATGCGGTATCGAACACACCCACCTGAGGCACACTCGGAAGAACCTCGGAAACAGCCTTTATACCAAGAAGGTTGGCAGGGTTGTGGAGAGGGGCAAGATCGACACACTTCTCAATCTGTGCAATCACCTCATCTGTTATCAGCTGGCTGCTTACGAATTCCTCGGCACCATGTACGACACGATGTCCGACAGCCTCTATATCTTCAAGAGTCTCAAGGACTCCAAATTCCTTATCAAGAAGAGCGTCAAGAACAGCCTTGATTCCCACCGTATGGTCCTCGATAGGCATTTCCTTCACATATTTTTCCTTTCCGATTGCCTGATGTTTTACACAACCGACCTCCATTCCGATCCTCTCAACCAGACCTTTGGCCAGAAGATCATAGACTTCATCATTCTTCATATCAAGCAGCTGATACTTCAGAGATGAACTTCCGCAATTGAGTACAAGAATTATCATATTTATAATTTGTTTAAATTTTCACCCAAATCAATGCAAAGTTATAAAAAATAATCTCTATTTTAGCAAAAATTATAAAATAAAAGCCATGAGGAGAGAGGTTGAGGGGATATGCATTCCTTTTGTGGCAGGTATATATGCCACAGGATTTTCTGTTAATGTCATCGGGACAGGCTTATCAATGTTCATTGCATTCATTGCACTGTTTCTGTCAACATCTCTTCTTCTGCACAAACCGATACATAAAAGCAGGACAACACGTCTTATAGCGGCCATATCCATGTTCTTATGCGGAATCATCTGCCGCAAGACTTCCATGATATATGAATGCAGTACGGTTGATACCCTTTCTGACCTTGCAGCACCAGCCTTAAGGATATTCACCGGTCTGACAGATTCACTTCCCTTTACAGACAAGGACTGCAACGCCTTTCTAAAAGCCCTCATCTGCGGAGACAGGTCATGTCTGTCAGATTACATCACTGATTCCTTCAGGGAAAGCGGTGCGTCACATATTCTCGCCTTATCAGGGCTGCACCTGGGCATCATCTACATGATGATAAGAAGAGGATTATCCATAATAGGAAACAATCCCGCCGCACGTAGAATCAGATCCGCTCTCACAATCCTGCTATGCTTCGGATACACCTTCATGACAGGAGCAGGCCCGTCATTGAGCAGGGCACTCATCTTCGTCATACTCAATGAAACCGGGACAATGCTTAACCGGGTCCATGACCTCAGGCAGGTGTTCTATTCAGCCTTGCTCATACAGCTTGCAATATCTCCTTCTGCATCCGTTTCAATTGGTTTTCAACTGTCATATGCGGCTATGGCAGGAATCGTTTTCATCTATCCGGTCCTCAGAGAATCTTTTCCATCAGGAAGTCCCTTGAAGAGAATATGGAATCTGGCATCAATGTCCATAGCATGCCAGATCACGACCGCACCACTGGTCTGGCTTCGATTCCGTACATTTCCTTTATATTTTCTGATAACCAATCTTATCTGCATTCCTCTTACCGGAGCAATCATACCGGCTTCAGTACTGACATTGACACTCCACTCAGTCGGAATGTGCCCTGAATTTCTATACAGGATTTCGGAACTGCTGATACAGATGCTGCTGTCAGGCATAGATATAATAAATAAGGTCTGACTCAAAAGCCATAAGACTTTCAGGTCAGACCTTATATATAATATCGACTTTGATTACGGCTGCATTGTCGTATAGACATTCTGCACGTCATCATCTTCTTCGATACGCTCAATGAGCTTCTCGATATCAGCCTTTGCATCACCCTCAAGAACCTTGAGATCGACATTAGGCAGACGAGTGAACTCCGCTGCAATGAGTTCGTATCCGTTATCCTCTATCCATTTCTGAATTCCATTGAATGCCGTGAACTCACCGTAGAGTACGATCTCCATCTCCTCGTTCTCGTTCTCCTCTTCAAAGATTTCCTCGACACCATAATCGATAAGCTCGAGTTCAAGCTCTTCAAGATCATATGGGTTTGCCGACTTCATACGGAACATGCACTTGCGGTCGAACATATAGTCAACACTTCCTGAAGTTCCGAGTGAGCCACCGCTCTTTGTGAAATATGAACGGACATTTGCTACAGTACGGTTGTTGTTGTCTGTTGCAGCCTCAACAAGAACTGCGATACCATGAGGGCCATAACCCTCGAATACAACCTCCTTATAATCAGCCTGATCCTTATCTGTAGCCCTTTTGATTGCACGCTCGATATTATCCTTAGGCATGTTTTCGCTACGTGCTGTCTGGATAAGGGCACGGAGACGTGGGTTTCCTGTAACATCAGGACCTCCCTGCTTTACTGCAATTGTGATTTCCTTACCGATCTTGGTAAAGACACGGGCCATGTGACCCCATCTCTTGAACTTTCTTTCCTTACGGAACTCAAACGCTCTTCCCATAATTATCTAGCCTCTATACGTCCGATATATTTATCAACATCGTAGCCTTCCATAGACTGCGGATACTGATCCTTGATCTTCTTGTAGAAACCGAGAGCCTTGGTGTTCTCACCGAGTTTCTCAGCAGCAAAACCGGCCTTGAGAAGGTATGTAGCAGCAAACATGTTGTCAACAACAGCAGCTGCCTTCTCGTAGCATGCAAGAGCTTCCTTATAGTTCTCAAGAGCTGCATATGCATCACCCTTGCAAGCCTCTGCACGTGCGGCGAGGATGGCATCCTTGCCCTTATAAGACTTGAGATAGCTGATCGCTGACTCCCAGTTACCGAGCTGAAGTTCGCACACTCCTGCGTAGAAGTAAACAGACTTTCCAGCCTTTGCACCATACTCGCTGATGATCTGAGCGAATCCAAGGTCATTTCCGTCACCGTTCAAAGCAACTTCGTAATCAGCAGCACGGAAGTTCTCCTCAGCAACAGCCATCTGGCCCTGAGCCTCTTCCACTGAAGGCTGATAAGCGAACTTGTACCAGCAGAAGACTGCAGCTCCTGCAACTACTACTGCAGCAAGTGCTATAAGCATAGTCTTGCTGTACTTCTCAAAGAACTTCTCTGTCTTTGACACTGCCTCGACGATTGCCTCGGCATTTTCATTTTTGATTTCCTTTGCCATGTTATTTTGATTTAATTATATTCGTGATTGCAAACAGGCGGCAAATTTAGAAAATTTTGTTAAAACTCACAACAACCGGCATTATGATTTCAATATTATCCTTCTAGATAAGGATGTTATTGAAATTATTCACTATTTTTGCATGATATGTCAACGAAGATGTCTCGACTCCCGTCGGTCACTCGACATGATAAAGAAAATGATAATATAAATTACAGAAGAAATGTACAAAATAAGTGAAAGGATTCATTATATCGGTGTCAATGATGAACAGAAGACACTTTTTGAAGGTTTGTGGCCTCTGCCACATGGAGTCAGCTACAATTCATACCTCATAAAGGATGAGAAGACCGCACTGATCGACACTGTGGAACACGGATTCGAAGATGAATTCATCTCCAACATAACTTCATGCATCAATGACGGGAACATTGACTATCTTGTAGTCAATCACATGGAACCGGACCATTCATCTCTGATATCAATGATACTGGAAAGATATCCTGACCTGAAGATCATTGCAAATGCCAAGACACTCCCTATGCTGAAGGGCTATCACGGTGTCAGCGAAGATAGAGTGAAGATCGTCCAGGAAGGGGAATCCGTTTCCCTCGGATCATGCTCGCTTCAGTTCTTCATGGCTCCTATGGTACACTGGCCGGAAACAATGGTGACATGGCTGCCGGAAGAGAACACCCTCTTTTCGGGAGACGCATTCGGAACATTCGGCAAGATCGCCCAGGATCCGACAGACAAGGCTGGCACCTTCGATGAGTTCGAGAATGAGATGAGGAGGTATTATTCCAACATAGTAGGCAAATACGGCAATCCGGTACAGTCAGCATTGAAGAAGCTTTCCTCTTTGGAAATCAAGAGAATATGCAGTACCCACGGTCCTATATGGGCTGAAAATATCGACAAAGTAGTATCCCTGTATGACAGGCTGAGCAGATACGAAACAGAAAAAGGCGTATGTATCGTTTATGGTTCCATGTACGGAAACACGGCAACGGCAGCAAAGGAATTGGCCAAGGCCTTGGAAAACATGGGTGTACCTTATGCCTTGCATGACCTTGCAGGCAATGACAGCTCCCGTGAAGACGGACTCGGCATTTCCGGAGCATTGATGGATGTATTCAAGTACGACACCATTGCAGTAGGCTCCCCTACATATAACAACGGCATCTTTCCACCTATCGAGACGTTTATGAAAGCCTTGTCCGCGAGACTTATAAAGAACAGACGTTTCTTTGCATTCGGCTCATATACATGGGCCGGAGCCAGCGTAAGACTGCTGAACGGAATGGCTTCGGAGTTTGGATTCGAGATCCTTTCTGACGGAGGGTCGTTCCCCCAGGCCTTCTCCAAGGAAAAGTTCAATATTGAAGAAGCTGCAGTTCTTCTGGCTGGAAACAAATAATATCTACCTAAGATGGAAGAAAGGATACTTATTGTCGATGATGAAGAGGATATAAGAGAAATCCTCCAATTCAACCTGGAAAATGCCGGTTATGATACAGATACCGCATCATCTGCAGAAGAGGCATTGAAAAAGATCAATTCAGGACACAGGCTGATTCTGCTTGATGTCATGATGGAAGGTATGTCTGGATTCGAAATGGCGGAAGAACTGAGGAGAAAAGGAGATGAGACTCCGATAATCTTCCTTACCGCAAGAAGTGCACAGAATGACCTCCTTACCGGTTTTTCATCAGGAGGAGATGATTATATTCCGAAACCTTTTTCAATACAGGAAGTCCTTGCCAGGATTGCTGCGGTACTCAGAAGGACAGCAAAGACGGTACAGGAGACAAAGGATCCTTCATTTGGAGACCTTAGGATAGATCTCACTTCAAAGATGGTATATGTCAAAGGTGAGGCTGTCACCTTTTCAAAGAAAGAATTCGAGTTGCTCAGCCTTCTTGCAGGCACACCCGGCAAGATCTTTTCCAGAGAAGATATAATTGACGAACTCTGGAAGGATGCACCGTATGTACTCGACAGGACAATAGACGTCCACATCGCCAGAATCAGAAGCAAGCTCGGTCCTTGCAAGAACTACATAACCAACAGATCCGGCTTCGGCTACATATTTAATCCTGTGAACTGATGAAAGTATACTGGCTATTACTGGTAATCCTTGCTTTCGCTTTTGTATTCATATTTACAATACTTAAGGCCAAAAGCATACTTGAAAAAGCGGAAAAACAGAACCGCAGGCTCAAGCAGCAGATGACAAGCAATGTCGCTCATGAGCTCAGGACTCCGGTAACCTGTATCAGGGGATATCTGGAAACACTGATTTCATGTCCCGACATGGAATTGGAAAAGCGGAAGACATTCCTCGATAGAGCTTATAATCAAACGCTAAGATTATCGGAACTCATCAGCGACATGGCACTGATAAGCAAAATGGAGGAATCACCGGAAATGCTCCCTATCCAGAGTGTAGACCTGGGATATCTTTCTCAGGAAGTGTTCGAAGAATTTGCCGAGCCTATTGCTGCAAAAGGTATAAAGATAGACAACTTTCTGCAGGAAGGGCTTGTAATACATGGAAACAGCAGCCTTCTTCATGCTCTTTTAAGAAATCTGGTGGAAAACAGCATCAAATATGCCGGAGATGACATAAGGCTTCATCTGGAATGTCATAGCCGTAATGACCAGACCTGCTATTTCACATATTACGACACCGGCAAAGGTGTTCCGGAAGAACACATTGACAGGATATTCGAAAGATTCTACCGTGTCTCAGAAGGCAGGACTAGAGAGAGCGGAGGATCTGGATTAGGCCTTTCGATCGTACGTAATGCAGTCGCTTTCCATGGTGGGGAAATCAAGGTTGAAAACCGTCCTAACGGAGGGCTTCAGTTTACATTTTCATTGAACATAAGATAGTCTGCAGACATTTTTCAGCAGTTTTGATTTGCTTTGCATTTATAATTGGCTAACTTTGCGGCCCTTTTAAAAAGGGATCGAACTTAATCAACTATATTATGCATTCACAGACAATCAATTACAGCTTTCTCAGTAAGCTCAAGAGGCACGTCAACTCAAGCGTGGTGCTCATTGCATGCACTGTACTTGCCTTGATCTGTGCTAATGTCCCCGGAATTGACAGTTGGTATTCTGCCCTTTGGAATAACCCTGTATCAGTCTCTATCGGAGACTTCAACTTATTTGAACATGGAGGTCATCCGATGTCCGTCATTCAGGTCATCAACGACTTTCTCATGGCGATCTTCTTTTTGTCAGTAGGACTCGAAATCAAACGTGAAATACGTGTCGGCGAACTTTCTTCACGCGAAAAGGCATTACTTCCGATTATCGGAGCATGCGGTGGAATGATAGTTCCGGTGATTCTATTCTCGATCTTCTGCCCGAACGACCCAATCATGCAGAGAGGACTTGCCATCCCGATGGCTACAGATATCGCTTTCTCACTGGGAGTGCTTTCTGTCTTCAAGACAAGAGTACCAATAGGTCTTAAGATCTTCCTGGCTGCCCTGGCAGTTGCAGATGACCTTGGCGGAATCATAGTGATAGCATTATTCTACTCATCAGACATAAACTTCACCTTCCTTGCGTTGGCGGCCGCATGCATTGGCCTTATGGTTGCCGGCAATCTATTGAAAATAAGAAAAAAAGGGTTTTACATCACATTCGGTCTTGTCCTCTGGTACATGATGCTCAACTCCGGAATCCATGCTACGATCTCAGGAGTAATCGTCGCTTTCTGCGTGCCAGCAACACTCAAGAAAGGAACAGGCCACTACCTTGAAAGAATCAGAAGAAACATCAACAGATTCCCAGTAATAGATATTGACGAGCAGCATAATACCATTGTGCTTACCAATGAGCAGATACACACTTTGAAGAGTATTGAATCTGCAGCCGACAAGATGATCAGCCCGCTTCAGGATCTGGAAGACAACCTCCACGGAATGATCAACTATTTTGTAATTCCTCTTTTCGCATTCGCAAATGCTGGAGTCGCTGTTTCCGGAATGGCGTTTTCGGATCTGTACTCAGGTGTGGCTCTTCCCGTGATGCTGGGACTCGTCCTCGGCAAATTCATCGGTGTATTCTCGTTCTCATGGATTGCAATAAAGCTGAAGTTCGTCTCACTTCCTGCAGGTGCTGACTGGAAATCATTTGCCAGTGTATGCGTGGTCTGCGGTATCGGATTCACTGTATCAATGTTCATTGCCGACCTGTCATACTGTTCAATCGGAGCAGAAGGTATAACATACCTCAATCAGGCCAAGCTTGGAGTACTTATAGGCTCAGTCATTTCAGCCATCCTCGGACTGATACTTCTTAACAAGACACTTCCAAAGAAATAATCACGACAGAATTTTCCTAGCCTTGCCTCTTTCCGGAATGATTATACCAGGTTCCAGGGAGGCAAGGTTTTTCATTTCCATGCGATGAACAGTAACAGCGTCATCCAGCATCTCAATACTTCGTGGAAAGAATTTCCTGAACTGTCTTACGGTATTACAGAAGAATTCGCTTCTGAACATCAGGCTTTCATTATCGTCAAGCATCACAGCCTTGACAGTCGTACATTTCAAATGCATGACATTTGAAGCCTGCATAAAAGAAAAGCATGCTTCCTCATCTACAGAGAAGAAAAGCATGACAGAAACAATCCCCTCACCGTATTCAAGTATATAGACATTATCGTTCAGATACACAGAAACATACCCGTCTTCAAGATTCGGATGATAACCTTCCTCCATAAGGCAACGGCAAAGTGACCTGATTCCAAATCTGCCGCTTGTGAAATTCCTATAAGCCATAAGATAAATGTTAATGTCCGGTACAATACAGAATCCATACCACCCCGCTTTCCGTTAACGGTAACGATAAATATTTCTTTTATCTGAAAAATCTATTATTTTTGTGGATTAATAACGAAAAAACAATATAAATCAATCTCATAATCATGGTAAATTTCTCACTGGAAGGTAAGGTAGCGCTTGTTACCGGTGCCGCTTACGGAATAGGCTTCGCAATGGCTCAGGCACTTGCTGAAGCCGGTGCAAAGATTGCTTTCAACTGCCGTACACAGTCAAATATGGACAAGGCTCTTGAAGAATACGCAAAGCTCGGAATTGAGGCCAAAGGATATATTTGTGACTGCACTGATGAAGAAGGCGTAAAAGCTATGGTTGCAGACATTGCCGCCACTCTCGGGCCTGTGGATATTCTGGTAAACAATGCCGGCATAATCAAGCGTATCCCGATGCATGAAATGGCTGCAGAAGAGTTCAGACAGGTGGTTGACATCGATCTTGTCGCACCTTACATATGTGCCAAGGCTGTTCTTCCGGGCATGATAGAGAAAAGAGCGGGAAAGATCATCAACATCTGCTCCATGATGTCGGAACTTGGACGAGAGACCGTTTCTGCCTACGCCGCGGCAAAAGGCGGCCTTAAGATGCTTACAAGAAACATAGCCTCAGAATACGGACAGTACAACATCCAGTGCAACGGCATAGGACCAGGATATATCGCTACTCCTCAGACTGCTCCTCTTCGTGAACGCCAGCAGGACGGAAGCAGGCATCCGTTTGACTCATTCATCGTGGCGAAAACACCTGCAGAACGCTGGGGTACACCTGAAGACCTGATGGGCCCAGTTATCTTCCTTGCTTCAAGTGCATCTGACTTCGTGAACGGACACGTACTATATGTTGACGGTGGCATACTTGCTTATATCGGAAAACAACCTAAATAACATTCATCTGCATGGAACAGATATTCAGCTACATCATAGGCATGGGTGCCGCCGTAATGATGCCTATAATATTCACCATACTTGGATTGTGCATAGGAATCAAGTTCAGCAAGGCACTTAAGAGCGGACTTCTTGTGGGAGTAGGTTTCGTAGGACTTTCTGTCATCACCTCCCTGCTGACCAGCACTCTGGGACCGGCACTGAGCCGTGTTGTAGAAATCTATGGTCTCCAGCTCAAGGTCTTCGACATGGGCTGGCCTGCTGCAGCATCTGTAGCATACAACACATCAGTCGGAGCATTCATCATTCCTGTCTGCCTTGGAGTCAACATTCTGATGCTTCTTACAAGGACAACAAGAACAGTAAACATCGACCTATGGAACTACTGGCACTTCGCTTTCATCGGAGCAATCGTTTATTTTGCTTCTGACAACATATGGTGGGGATTCTTTGCCGCAGTAATCTGTTCCATAATCACTCTCATACTTGCGGACTACACTGCAGACAGATTCCAGGGATTCTATGAAAAGATGGACGGGATATCTATCCCTCAGCCATTCTGCCAGGGTTTTGTCCCGGTCGCAGAGGTACTGAACAAAGGGCTGGACAAGATTCCGGGTATAGACAAGCTGGACATTGATGCAGAAGGAATGAAAAAGAAGTTCGGTCTCCTGGGAGAGCCTTTATTCCTTGGTATCCTGGTCGGAATAATCATCGGAGCCCTTTCCTGCGAAAGTTGGAAAGAAGTGGTTGACAAAATACCTTACATTCTCGGACTCGGAATAAAGATGGGAGCCGTAATGGAACTTATCCCTCGTATCACTTCCCTGTTCATTGAAGGTCTCAAGCCTATTTCGGATGCTACACGCGACCTGATCAACAGGAAGTTCAAGGGAGCCAAGGGACTGAACATCGGAATGAGTCCTGCATTGGTAATCGGACACCCTGCTACACTTGTCGTTTCACTTCTGCTGATACCGGCAACAATCGTACTTGCCGTCATCCTTCCTGGAAACGAATTCCTTCCGCTTGCATCTCTCGCAGGAATGTTCTATGTATTCCCTCTGATACTGCCTATCACTAAAGGCAATATCCCAAAGACATTCATAATCGGTCTGATACTTATACTCATCGGTCTTTACTTCGTTACCGACCTCGCACCATTCTTTACCCAGGCTGCACAAGACGTCTTTGCCAGGACAGGTGATGCTGCCGTAGCAATTCCGGAAGGATTCGACGGAGGCTCACTTGACTTTGCCTCCAGCCCTCTCGCTTGGGTGATATTCCACCTCTCATATTCACTCAAATGGATAGGAGTTACAATTCTGGTTCTCCTTACCATGTTCCTAATGATACTGAACAGACGTGCAATCATCAGATATCAGAATACAGAAAAAACAGAATAGAAAAATATTTGATAGTATGAAAAGAATCATTTTAACTACAGCAATGACACTTATGACAATTGCAGCATCCGCACAGCTGAACTATAAGGTTCAGACGGCTTGCCATCCCGACGATGTCAAGCATTACGACACAGAGCGTCTACGCAGCTCTTTCCTTATGGAGAAAGTCATGTCTCCAGACGAGATCAACCTCACCTATACACTCTATGACCGTCTCATCTATGGAGGAGTCATGCCAGTGACAAAGACTCTGATCCTCGAAACATTCGACGAGCTTAAGGCTGAGCACTTCCTCGACAGACGCGAACTTGGCGTGATCAATGTCGGCGGTGACGGAGTCGTGACTGTTGACGGCAAGGAGTATCCTATGTCATTCAAGGAAGGCCTCTATGTAGGATGCGGAAAGAAGGAAGTGACTTTCAGAAGCACTGATCCTGAGAAACCAGCAAAGTTCTATATCAACTCGACACCAGCTTATAAGGAATATGTGACCCAGCTCATCACAACAGACAAGAACGCAGACCCTAAGAAATATGCTATCGCACAGTCTGACCACTATGGAAAGATGGAGGACAGCAACGACCGCATCGTGAACCAGCTCATCGTAAGCTCGGTTCTCGGCAAGGTGAAGGGCGGTGGAACAAACCAGCTCCAGATGGGTCTCACCGAGCTCCTTCCTGGTTCTGTATGGAACACAATGCCGGCTCACACCCACACACGCCGTATGGAGGCATACTTCTACTTCAACGTGACTCCGGGCAACGCGATCTGCCACCTCATGGGAGAGCCTAAGCAGCAGCGTCTCGTGTGGATGCAGAACGAGCAGGCCATCACATCACCTGAGTGGTCGATCCACGCAGCTGCAGGAACCAGCAACTACATGTTCATCTGGGGAATGGGCGGAGAGAACCTCAATTACGGTGATAAAGACGAGATTCCTTACACAGAAATGAGATAATTTAAATCATTATGGCAAAAGTAATCACATTCGGAGAAATCATGCTCCGCCTGGCAACTCCAGGATATCTCAGATTTTCACAGACGAAACAGTTTGAAGCGACTTTCGGTGGTGGTGAAGCAAACGTTGCCGTGTCGCTTGCCAATTATGGCATCGAGACTGAGTTCGTTACCCGTTTCCCTAAGAACGATATCGCTCAGAGCTGCATCAAGGATCTCCACAGCTATGGAGTGGGTACAAAGCATTGTGTATTCGGAGGCGACCGCCTTGGTATCTATTTCCTCGAGACAGGTGCAGTCGCACGTCCTAGCAAGGTCGTTTACGACCGTGCACACTCCTCTATCGCTACGATCGAGAAGGGAATGATCGACTGGGAGAAGGTGTTTGAAGGAGCAGACTGGTTCCATTGGACAGGTATCACTCCTGCCATCAGCCAGGGAGCAGCAGACGTCTGCCTCGAGGCAATCCAGGCTGCAAACAGGCTCGGTGTTAAGGTTTCATGCGACCTTAACTACCGTAAGAATCTCTGGAAATACGGAAAGACAGCAGCAGAGGTCATGCCAGAACTCGTTGCGGGCTGCGACGTTATCCTTGGAAACGAGGAGGATGCAGAGAAGGTATTCGGCATCAAGCCTGAAGGGTTCGACGTGACAGCGACTCATGGCGAGGTGAACGCAGCGGAGTTCGAGAGCGTATGCACTCAGCTCATGGCCAAGTTCCCGCGTGCAAAGAAGGTCATCATCACGCTTCGCGGATCTATCAATGCAAACCACAACACATGGGGCGGCGTCCTCTACAGTGACGGCAAGCTGTATCAGTCTCCACGTTACGACATAACTCACATCGTTGACCGTGTCGGCGGCGGCGACTCTTTCATGGGCGGACTGATCTACGGTCTCCTGACATATACGGATGACGATCAGAAGGCACTCAACTTCGCAGTTGCAGCTTCATGTCTCAAGCATACAATCTACGGTGACTACAATCAGGTAACAGTAGCAGAAGTCGAGAATCTGATGAAGGGTGACGGCTCCGGACGTGTATCAAGATAACACAAAGATTCCTTGTCAAGTTCAGAATGACATGAAGTTCTTCATCTGTCATTTCGAGCGAGCTGAGAGAGTCGAGAAATCCAATAACTATGGCAAAATACAATAAACAACAAGTAATAGCTGCAATGAAGGAGACAGGCATGGTCCCTGTTTTCTACCATGCAGATCTGGAAACCGCAAAAGCTGTTGTCAAGGCATGCTATGAAGGCGGAGTACGTGCTTTCGAATTCACAAACCGTGGTGACTTCGCACATGAGGTATTCGGTGAACTTGTCAAGTTCGCCAACTCCGAACTCCCGGGAATGATTCTGGGAATCGGTTCTGTTGTTGACGCACCGACAGCCACACTCTACCTGCAGCTGGGTGCAAACTTTGTTGTCGGTCCCCTTTTCAATCCTGACATAGCTCCGGTGTGCAACCGCCGTCTCGTACCTTACTGCCCTGGTTGCGGTACCGTTTCAGAGGTCGGCAAGGCACAGGAACTCGGCTGCGACCTGTGCAAGGTATTCCCTGGCGACGTCCTCGGGCCAGCATTCGTGAAAGGACTCAAGGCACCGATGCCATGGAGCCAGATCATGGTGACCGGAGGCGTGAAGCCGACAAAGGAAAATCTTGAAGGATGGTTCAAGGCAGGCGTGACATGCGTCGGCATGGGCAGCAACCTCTTCCCTAAGGAGGCTATCGCAGCCAAGGACTGGAATGCGATAACAAAGCTGTGTGCAGATGCACTGGAAATTATAAAGTCAATCCGATAGATTCGGAACAAGACATTATGATCAGAGTGCTTATACATTTGACATCTGAATGTATAAGCACTTCATTCTTTCATAATTGTTCCGCAGATGATTCCTGCCGGATATTTTCACATGATGCAGAAGTTTCATTGAAATGAAAAATTACGTATTTTTGTGGCCGTAATTAATAAGGATCTAAAAGAATCAGACATATGGTAAGATCAATGACAGGCTATGGAAAGGCCGAAGCAAATCTGAACAGCGGTAAAATAACAGTAGAAGTAAGGTCTCTTAATGGTAAGACTGCTGATATAAGCATAAAGACATCAATGCTTCCGAAAGACAAGGAAATGACAGTAAGACAGAAGATTGCAGCATCTCTTTGCAGGGGAAACATAGATTTTTTCATGACATATGAGCCGAATGCTGCAGACGCTGCAAAGAAAATCAACATGGATCTTGCCATGGAATACTACAAACAGATCACCGAGCTTGGCAACATGATCGGAGCTGCAGATATTCAGGCACAGAACCCAAATGACCTGATTGCAACTCTGCTGAGGATGCCTGAGGTCATGGATACAAAAAAGCAGGACATCATCACAGAAGATAACTGGCCCACTATTGAAGCCTGTATCGATGAAGCCCTTGATAACATCAATGATTTCAGGTCAAAGGAAGGTGCTGTGCTTCAGAAGGATGTCACAGAAAAGGTGAACAGAATCCTTGCATGTTCCAAAGAGATCGAACAGTTCGAAATGGAACGTACAGAGGCAATCAGAGAAAAAATTTTGAACAGATTCGACGAGCTTAAGGCAGAACCTGACCAGAGCCGCCTTGAGCAGGAAATGATATTCTATATCGAGAAACTGGATATCAATGAGGAAAAGGTGCGTCTCCGCCAGCATTGCAGTTATTTTCTGGAAACACTTGAAAAAGAGCAAAATCCTGGAAAGAAGCTTGGCTTCATTGCACAAGAGATGGGTAGAGAAATCAACACCACAGGTTCTAAGGCGAACCATACCGAGATACAGAAACTTGTCGTAAAGATGAAGGATGAACTTGAAAAGATCAAGGAGCAGAGTCTGAATATTCTCTAAACCTTATTTTTTCACGTACATTCCCCTTTCAGCCAATGAGGCCGATTAACACTTGTTAATCGGTCTTTTTATATTATGATTGTCTACTGACAGAGGTAAACACTGATCGGCCAAGATGTCAACATGGCGATTTAGTCCATTGTTTGTCATAGTTTTATTATCTTTGTAAAAATTGAGCAAAATACAGATACATGAAAAGAATTATAACATTTTTCCTTGCCACGACATTAGCTGTACTGACATCAAAGGCAGATGAAGGCATGTGGCTGCCATCTCTTATCTCACAACGCATAGCAGACATGCAGGAAAAGGGATTCAGACTTTCAGCCGAAGACATATACAGCATCAACGAGGCATCATTGAAAGATGCAGTCGTCCTTTTCGGAAGGGGATGTACAGGAGAGCTGATATCACCGGAAGGCCTTCTCCTGACAAACCACCATTGCGGTTACTCTCAGATTCAGAAGCACAGCAGCGTTGAACATGACTATCTCAAGGATGGTTTCTGGGCTATGAGCAGGTCAGAAGAACTTCCTAACGAAGGACTTTCCGTAAGCTTTCTAGACAGGATGGAAGATGTGACTGAGATAATTCTCAAGGGATGTACAGATGAAATGACGGAAGAGGAAAGAAGAGAGACCGTCAGAAAGGCATGCGAGGAACTTATCGAAAAGGTTACGGATGACAAGAAAGGGCTAAGAGCAACTGTAGAGGCCCTTTATTATGGAAATCAATATTTTCTTTTCGTGTACCGCGAGTTCAAGGACATCAGACTGGTTGGAGCTCCGCCATCATCAATCGGTAAATTCGGTGGTGACACCGACAACTGGATGTGGCCTCGTCATACGGGAGATTTTTCAATTTTCAGAATATATGCTGACAAAGAGAACAATCCGGCAGAATATTCGGAAAACAATGTTCCATATATTCCAAAGAAGTTCTTCAAGATTTCTCTCGACGGAGTGAATGAAGGAGACTTTACCTTCATTTATGGTTTCCCTGGAAGGACTCAGGAGTATATCCACTCCGAGGGCGTAAGATATATAGAAGAAGTCAGCGACCCTCATAAGATCCATCTCAGGACCATAAGGCTTGACATCCAGAAGAAATATATGAGCCAGAGCCAGGCTGTCAGAATCATGTATTCATCCAAGAATGCAAATGTGGCAAATGCATGGAAGAAATGGCAGGGAGAAGTCAAGGGACTGAAAAAAATGAATACAGTCGAAGTGAAGAGGCAGCTGGAAAAGGATTTTGATGCATGGGCTGCCGATAAGGAATATAAAGGACTCGTATCAAAGATAGACGGAATCTACAAAGAACTTGAGCCATATGCTTTTGCAACAGATTACTTTAACGAGACCATCCGTGCGGTAGAGCTGAGTACCTTCGCAATGAGTGTAGCAAGACTCTATCAGAAAGGATTTGATGAAGGTGAGTTAAGCAAGATGGCCCAGACATTCTACAAAGACTATCATCTGCCAATAGACAAAGAGTCATTCATCGCCCTTATGAAGGAGTATGGCAGAAATATGCCGGAAAGATTCCAGCCGGATTATTACAAGAAGATGATGGCAGATCATGGAAGTGAAGAAGCATGGGCAGAGGCACTTTTCGTCAACTCACTGTTCGCTGACAAAGAAAAGGTGAAGGCTCTCACAGCGGAAGACAAGGAGACTGTCATAAATGACCCTGCAACCGAATTCTACAATGAATTTGTAAAGATTCACGCAGCCGAGGTACTGCCACAATCAAGAAGGCTGAACAATGAACTTCAGCTTGCATACAGAGATTATATGAGAGGGCTGATGGAGTTTCAGAAAGACAGAGCATTCTATCCTGATGCAAATCTCACCCTCCGTGTAGCATACGGACAGGTTAAAGGTTATTCACCTTCTGATGGTATCTATTTCACACCTTACTCGACATTGAGAGGTATCATAGAAAAAGACAATCCTGACATCTTCGACTATAACATTCCTCAGACACTCAGGGACATATGGAAGAACAAGGATTATGGTAAGTGGGCCGGGAAGGACGGAGAGATTCCTGTATGCTTCATCGCAACGAACCACACATCAGGCGGAAATTCCGGCAGTCCTGTAATCAACGCAGATGGTAATCTCATCGGAATCAATTTTGACAGAGTGTGGGAAGGGACAATGAGTGACATTGTTTTCGACCCTGAGGTATGCCGCAACATCGCCCTTGACATAAGATATGTCTTGTTCACAATAGACAGAATCGGAAATGCAGGACATCTTATTGACGAAATGGTATTTGCGGAATAATCCGATTCAAAAGACACGACACATAATGCAGCCGGGATCACGAAAAGTGACTCCGGCTGCTTTCATAATGTATGATGAGCCTCAGCTTATGGCCGGCCTAGCCATGTCCAAGGACGTAGATATGGACAGGATCTATCGCCATATCCGGAATAAAGCAATCCGTGAGCCAATCACATATGTTTTAAGATAAAAATGCAATGATTGTAATGAATGATGAGCGAGGAATTCTCTATATTTGTAAAAAGTAATGTTTCGTTATAATGAAGATACTTCACACTGCTGACTGGCATATCGGCCATTCACTATATAATTACGACAGAAGCGACGAACATCAGGCATTCTTCAAGACTTTGATTGAAACAGTCAGGAATGAGAAGCCGGATGTGATGGTTGTATGCGGAGATATCTACCATACCGGTTCCCCGTCGGCAGCTGCTCAGAAACTATATGTCGAGAACATGCTGAAGATGCACATTGAAGCTCCGGAAATGGAAGTCGTAGTCATAGCCGGGAACCATGACAGCGGTTCAAGACTGGAGGTTGACAGAGAGTTATGGAAACATTTCAACCTGCACGTGAGAGGCCATGTAGATAAAGGGATGAAAGACCGGTCTGCTGATCTGAGACGTTACATAATTCCTATAGGCAAGCCGGCAAAAGGATATGTAGTTGCAATCCCCCACTGCTACCCCCAGAATTTTCCTGACATTGACGGAGATACCCCGGTAAAGGACAGGGCTGCCACATTCTGCAACACTTTGCTTGACATAGCTGCTGAAATGAATCAGGACAACCTTCCGGTCGTGATGGCAGTCCATGCAACCGTATCAGGAAGCGACCCGCTGAAACAAGAAATAATAATAGGAGGCCTTGACAGCTTAAATCCGGGAGATATAGCTGAGAAATATGATTACATGGCACTTGGCCATATACATTACCCCCAGAACATAGGTCAGAGAATCCGGTACAGTGGTTCTGCCATTCCTGTCAGCTTCAATGAGGCTTACGCCCATAGTGTCACCATCATAGAGACGGAGCATCATGGTGACATGCCGAAGATCAGGACGGTTAATCTTCCTCTGATACGAAAGGTTGTCACTATACCGGAAAAGGAGCCGGTCGAGTTTGAGGAGGCGTTAAAGATGCTTGAGGCTTTCCCCGATGATGAGGATGCATATATAAGACTGAATGTCAAGGTAAGGCAATACGGTGGTGCAGACTGGGCCGACAGAGCTATACGTGCAACAAAAGGAAAGAAATGCAGATACTGCTACATCTTGCTCAAAAGCGACGGAGACGGGGATGCAGATGGTGGACGGACAAACTACAGCCAGGAAGAAATGAAGAAGATGGATCCCTTGGACATTGCAAAGATCTATTATAAGGAAAGCAAGGGATATGAGATGGACGATATACTGGCTGAAATGATGGGCAGTACAATCGATGAAGTATTGAAGGAGGATATGAGGAAATGAAGATAAAGAGGCTGAAGATACACAACATAGCATCAATTGCCGATGCAGAAATAGATTTTGATGCTGCCCCTCTGAAAGATGAAGCTGTCTTCCTCATCTGCGGTGAGACAGGAGCTGGCAAGACAATGATACTGGATGCCATCTGCCTTGCCTTGTACAACACCACACCGAGATTGGGAAGTGCATCAAGGTCAGATTCCTATAACGATGTTACCGGCGAAAGCATAACCTTGACGAACCCTGTCCAGTACATAAGAAAGGGGTCATGGGAAGGAAGGGTTGATCTTGATTTTGAAGCTGGCGGAAAGGATTATTCTGCGACCTGGAGTACTTACAGGGCAAACAAGAAGGCTGACGGAAGATTTCAGAAGACCACGTGGGAGGTCCGGGATTCAGATGGAGGTCCTGTTATGAAAGGAGACAGCATCAGGAATCTTATCGGCCTGGATTTCGAGGAATTCAGAAGAACGACGATGCTGGCACAGGGAGATTTCACTGCTTTCCTGAAAAGCAGGGATGACGAGAAATCCGCCATCCTCGAGAAAATTACAGGAACAGGAATATATAAGGAGATAGGAAGAAAGATTTCCGAGAAGTTCAAAGAAGCCAATTCACTATGCCAGGAAAGAGGGAAAAGCATGGAAGAATTGTCTAAAAGCCTGATCAATGATGAAGAGACAGAAAGGATCAGAACCAGAATCAATGAAAATAAGATAAATGTCGGCAGACACCAGACCAGAAATGCAGAGCTGGAAAAACTGGCAAATGCTCACAGACAGGTCAGCGAGTCAGAAAATGAAAGGATGAAATGGAAGAACGAAGCAGAAAGGTGCAGGAATGAATACATGTATCTTTCTTCTGGTGTCGCATTTGCCGAAGATGTACTCTCACAAAAAAGAAAAGATCTGAAACATCTTCAGGAATTCATTGATTCTGAAAAGGAAAATTCTGGCATATATCAATCACACGAACTTACCGAAAGATGGTTGATGGACGTCATATCAAATGATGACAGGATAAAGACATTTGAACTGAAGATGAATCAAGCACATCTGAAACTGGCAGAATGTGAAGAACAGTCTAAAGGGAAGGTCATTGAACTTAAACAGAAAGAAGAGGAACTGGAAAGAATAAAGGAAGATATCAGAAAACTGACTGAAAAAGGTTCAGGAATCGATTCTTCTGAATTAAGAAAGGAAAAAAAGGCTATTGAGGAGTATTTCAGACTTGAAGATATTTTCACCGAGTTAAATAAAGAAGCCAAGGAATTCCAGGAAAAGATAGCAGAAAATGAAGCAGAGCAGGAAAAGCTTTCTAAAGACAAGGATGTAAAGCAGAGACAATGGAAAGAGGCTCAGGAGTTATATGATAAAGTCAAGGAAAGCAACTCAAACTGGGCTAAGGAAGCACGTGCAGGGCTCAAAGTCGGGAGCAGCTGTCCTGTATGTGGCCAAAGCATTGCAAGTCAGGAATACCTCGACAGTATATCTGACTCTCATTTTGAATCTATAGTCACTCCGGTAAAGGAAAATGCCGATTCAAGAAAGATAGAGCTTGACATAGCTGATAAGTCATTGACACGCAACAGGCTGGAAACTGAAAATCTTAAGAGTCAGAGTGCAAAGCTGAACCTTAAGATGGAAGATATCAGGCAGAAGATCGCAAACTCCAGAAAGGAATACCCGACAATTGATTTCAGCATCGAAAGATGCCGGGTGATAGATCTGCTGCTCGAAGAAGCAGATCGGCAGAGTGCTGCAATAAAGGAAATGACATTGAAACTTGGCCATAAACAGGATGAGGTTATAGCATCAAATGCAGCATATACAAAGACACAGACTGATATTCACACATTCCAGACAGAAATAAGGTCCTGCAAGGAAGGAATCGATGAGTGCAGACGGAAAAAGGAAGAAGCTTATTCAGAGGTGGACAGATTGTTCGGGAAGAAGACCTGGAGAGAATCCTGGGAGAATGACAGAAAAGCATTTATCAAAGAGTCTGCATTCAAAGCACAGCAGTATATGGCGGCAGTGAAGAATGCCGAGGACATGAAAGCGAAAGTTGAACAGATCAAGGAAGGCGTGGATGCAATTCATAATGTACGTGACAGAGTTAGCGAGATCATGCCTCAGATGAAGGGATTCGTGCCTGACACAAGGATAAAGGTGGAAAAACTGCTGGACAGATGGACTGTTCTTCTGTCATCAATGAACACAGCTATCGCCACCATGACTGCATTGGACACTACGATCAGAGAGAGCCGCTCTATTATTGACGCTTCAGATGTCAAGATGGATATTGCAGAAATACTTGAAACAAGCCGCCGTATTATTGAAGATATCAACAATCTGAACCGGGAGATAGGTTCTGACACCAGAACATTGGAAATAAACGAAGAAAACAGAAAGAAATACGATGAATGGCTCAGCGAGTTCAAGGAAATCAGCATTGAAAGAGACAGATGGAAGGCCCTGAACGACATCTTCGGCAAAAAGGATGGAGAGTATTTTCAGAAGATTGCCCAGGGTTTCATAATGAATGACATACTTGGAAGGGCCAACCACTACCTGAGCAAGATGAGCAAAAGATATATACTCGAATCTCAAGGTGGTTCATTGGGAATCATCGTCCGTGACATGGAACAAGGTGGTGTACCAAGAAGCACAAGCACCATTTCCGGAGGTGAATCATTCGTCATTTCCCTTGCTCTAGCACTGGGACTCTCATCTATGGGCAGCGGCAACATCCGCGTTGACACATTGTTCATAGACGAAGGATTCGGCACATTGAGTGAAGAGTACCTGAATACGGTCGTGGAAACGCTTCAGAGACTGTATGAAACAGGAGGAAAGAGAGTTGGTATCATAAGTCATGTCAAGGAGCTGAGGGAAAGAATATCCACGCAGATAAGGGTAGTCAAGACTGATCCGGCCACCAGCTGCATAAATGTCGCACAATCATGAAAAACAGGTTGACAATGGCTGCAGAATTCGCAGCAGTACACATGAATGACGATCTGCACAGACTTCTTCTGAACAGGAGCAGATGGCCGGAAATAGATATGGATCTTGCTATAGAATGCATCGAAAGCAGGAAAAAGTTAAAAGGTAAGGTAGACCAATGGTATGAAAATGACAAGCTTGTATACCCGTCGAAACTTTCTGCAGAACAGTGCAGCAGCAGTCTGACAGCTGAATACAAAAGTACTCTGGCTGCTGAAATAGCCGGTGACAAGAAGGAATGGAAACTTGCCGACCTTACAGGAGGTATGGGTGTGGATTCATGGTTCTTCTCATTGAAAGCCTCTGAAATACTGTATTGCGAAATGCGTGAGGAACTATGTACAGCTGCCGGATACAACTTCGGGATACTGGGAGCCGGAAACATCCGGATCTGCAACTGTGCTGTTGTTCCGGATGATGACACTGAAAACAAATGCGGAAGGATTTCTGAACTGCTGTCCGGATTCAAGCCTGACATAGTATATATTGACCCGGCTAGACGTGGTGAAGGGGGCAAGAAAGTATTTCTTATAGAAGACTGCAATCCTGATGTACTTAATCTTAAAGACGACATATTCAAGCACACACGCCACATTCTGCTGAAGCTGTCCCCTATGGCTGACATAAGTATGGTCACAGGGAGACTTGGAAGCTCATGCAGAGAGGTACACGTCATTTCAGCCGGCGGAGAATGCAAGGAACTGCTGATATGGATGGACAGAGAGTGGGAAGGAGAGTACAAGATAACGGCTGTCGAATTAGAGAAAGGCGTTAAGAATCAATCATTTGAATTCCTTTCATCAGAAGAGAAGGCGGCTGGTTTCATACCGGCATTGCCAGAATCACCGGAATCATTGAAAGGCAGATGGCTTTTTGAACCGGGAAAGGCACTGATGAAGTCCGGCTGCTTCAACCTTCTCTCTCATGCCCACCATATGTCAAAACTTGGAATATCCACACACTACTATATCCTTGACAGCTACGAATCTGCTGAAAGAGTACACGGCCTGGGAAAAGTTTACAGGATCAAGGAATGTTTCAATCTTGACAAGCGAAGCATCAAGGATGCAGGCAGAAGATACCCGCACTCGGAAGTGACTGCCCGCAATATTCCTATGGATACCGACACCTTGAGAAAAAAACTGGGCATCACCTCCGGAGATGACGCCCATATATTCGGATTGAAGTCTGATTCTCTCGGCAACCTTCTGTTCATCACCGAAAGATGCTTCATCAGTTCTGATGTGCAGGCCTGAGAAGATCAAGCACGACCTTCACAGGATTGAATGTAGCAAGTGGAACTTCCACGAAGAGAGTATTCCAATTGCTCATTGCACCATTCCAGAGACCAGGAAGCTCGAGTGCCTTCAGTTCCCTGCCCTGATAGCTCTTTGAGCTTATGAAACCTGCATCTTCATCTACATACTCAAGAAGGTTGAAGCTCTGTCCCTTATAGTCGTGGAGACAGCATACGATGTCAACAGGATTGAAGTGGGTTGCTGATGCTAGTGCATTGCGTGCATGGTCATCAGACATGTTGATCTGAACACTTTCAAGCACCTGAAGCGAAGTCGATCCGTCCTTTTCCGCTATGATGAAAGGTCCACCGCCTGGCTCGCCCTGGTTCTTAACCATACCTGCCACACGGATAGGTCTGTTGAGTTTGCCACGAAGGGCAGCCACTCTGGATGCACAATCACCAAATGCAGGAAGCTTGATGCAGAGTGTATTGTCAAGGAAAGCCTCGATCTCATCGCACAGAGCCTTGCACTCATCCGAGCATGGTTCAGCACATGCATCAAGAGCATTCAGATAGGAATAGATACGGTCACGCAGCTCAAGAGCCTTGCCAAGAAGCACCTTCTTCCATGTAGCGGTCTCAGGAAGAAGTCTTTCATTTGCAACGTTATCGATATTCTTGATGGAAACCACTTCATCCTCTATCCTGTTGAGATTATATATGAGGGCACCGTGGCCAGCTGGACGGAAGAGAAGAGAATCAGTCTCTGTCCTGAAAGGATTGTTATCTACATCCACAGCCACAGTATCGGTTGCCTTATCCTGGAATGTAAAGGTGATGTTATATCTGACACCATATTTTGCCTCGTATGCTTCCTTTACCTGGGCATATGCTTCCTCAAAAAGATGCTGATGTTCTGGAGAAATCGTAACTACAAGATTAGCAGTTCCGTCATCATTTCTCATATAGTTCTGAGCCTCTACAAGATGCTCTGCGAATGCTGTACGTATTTCTCCGTCTGTATATTTATGAAACTTCAGGACGCCCTTTGGCTTGGAGCCATAACCAAGACCTTCATCAGTAAGAGTCTTTGAAAGAACCGAAAGCCTATATTCAGGACACTTGCAAGTCTGCTCTCCGAAAAGTTCAGATGAATAGAAGGCAAATGCTCCTATGCTGTCTACAAATCTTGCTGCAGGAGCATCATCAGAGAGTTCCTTTCCCGCCTTAAGTGCATCCATTCCGCTGAAAAGGTCCTTGAACATACGAGAAGCTGCACCTGAAGCAGGTACAAATTTACATTTTCCATTGATCTTAGCCCCTTCATAATACTTAGCCGCAGCCTGTACAGCCTCTTCATCAAGTACCTGGATTCCTCTTTCCGGAGTAGCAGGAGCAACAATCTTCATCCATGGGAAGCCCTGCTTGAAACGTTCGATCTGCTGCTCAACTGTCTCTACAGACGAGCCTCTCTGCTCAATCTGAACAATATCTTCTTTGCGTAACATAGGTAATTAGTGTTATTATTGTGATTATTCAAAATATATTTCTCTTCTATATTGATATTCCGAACGGAGTTTCTCAAAAAGATAGGGTTCCATACGGAATCTGAAATCATCTGTAAATATAGGATAATTATACTGAAAAACTGCCGCAACTTCACCCTGATTTTTTCCCTTGAGATCAAGAAGGACAGGATCATGGTCAGGAATATCTGCTTCCGGATAGAAATCCATAAGTTCATCTATACCGAAATGCCGGGCAACAGCCTGAACGGCAAAGGCGGTTCCGTTCTGCTTACCCTGATAAGAGTATCCGGCAATGTGCGGTGTAGCGATATCAACCATATCTAGCAGATCCTGATTGATGTCAGGCTCGTGATTCCACGTATCTATGACTACAGCACCAAGCTTCGGGATAGCCATCATAAGTGCATCTTCATCAACGACTTCCCCTCTGGATGCATTGATGAATATAGTACCGGGGCGCATCAGAGTAAAGAAATTCAGGTCAGCCATCCTCCTAGTAGTGTCATCAAGAGGAACGTGCATCGTCACGATCTGAGAATTGGTAAGGAGATATTCAAGAGAGCAGAATCCCTCAGGACCTTCTTTTTCTGCACGAGGTGGATCGTAGCAGAGGACCTTATATCCAAGATATTCTGCAAGTTCCTTCACTTTCTTTCCGACATGACCGACTCCTATGATACCGAAGACAGCATCAACAAGCTTTATGGATTTACGGGCAGCAACCCCGTATAATGCAGAAAAGACATACTGCATGACTCCCCCGGCATTGCATCCTTCTGAGTTATGGACCTCGATGCCATGAGCCGAGCAGTATTCAAGATCGATATGATCGGTACCGATTGTCGCTGTCGCTATCATCTTTACCGAGGTGCCGTCTAGAAGTTCCGCATTGCATCTTGTCCTTGTACGAATTATCAGCACGTCCGCATCTATGATATCTTCATGTCCGATAGATGATCCTTTCTTGTAGACAACTTCAGCATATGGTTCAAAGACTCCCTTAAGAAAGGGAACATTGGCATCTGCTACTATCTTCATGATATTATATTTTTTGCAAGTTAACATATTTATTTCAATATCAAACCTTTAACATGGTCATGATCATGTCCGTATCCGGAGAAAAGCTCATCATTTTTAAGAAACTCATTGATTTTCTTCAAGATAAGATCTCTCTGAAAATACAGATGGCTTCTGACCATGGAAGAAGATATCGTGCAATAAAGCATTCCGTTCCTGAAATATAGACCGACCGTATATCTTGAAGCTCCTGAGACCTCATTCCATGCAGCAAATACACGCTGCCTGTCAAGACCCGATGTCAGTTTCATCTCCTTGATATACTGCGACACAAGTTCGGACATTCCGACTGCGTCCTTGCGTGGTATTCTGTTCCCCATTTCAGATTCGTGTAAATGTTCCGCCGGTCGTATCAAAATAAACTCTATCCTGAGTGAATCTGTCAACTATGCCGGACATCCTTACCTTATTGCTGTCAGTGATGAATATCTGTCCGAAATCATTGCTTGCCACCATCTGAAGCAGGTTCCCGATACGATTCATGTCAAGCTTATCAAAGACATCGTCAAGAAGGAGTATCGGTGCAAATCCGTAGGAATTCTTCATGATCTCATACTGGGCGAATTTAAGAGACACAAGGAAGGATTTCTGCTGTCCCTGTGAGCCGCATCTTCTTATCGGCCATCCGTTCATCTTGAAAATGAAATCATCCCTCTGGATACCTGAAGTCGTATATTTCATTACCCTATCCTTCTCTATAGAAGATGACAGGATCATATCCAGAGAAGCTTTTGACAATTCAGAGTCATATTCTATGGTTACCTGCTCGCTGTCTCCTGACAATTCAGAATAATACCTTGACACTACAGGAGCAAGGTTTTCGACAAATTCCTTTCTTGCCTTATATATAGGCTCTGACAAAGCCGACATCCTCATGTCAATCACCTCCAGAAGAGAAAGGTCAACGTCATTTTCCTTAAGCATCCTGTTACGCTGAAGTAGAAGGCGGTTATACTGCTGAAGAGCAGTCATATAGCCTCTATCCATTTGAGAAAGGACAGAATTGATGAAACGTCTTCTCTCTTCACCGGACTCACTTACCAGTGAAATATCCGAAGGTGATACCATCACTACAGGAAGAACACCCACATGCTCGGACACCTTACCGTATGGCTTGTCATCCTTCTTCAGTTTCTTTTCACCCTTGGAACTTACCTTCATCGCGAAGCGGCTCGACAGCCCGTTCTCCATCCTGTATGTACCGGATAACGAGAATTCATCGCAACCATGACGGAAGTTGAACCTGTCGGATGAGACGAAGGCACTTTTTGTCATGGAAAGATAATAGATGGCATCAAGAAGGTTGGTCTTTCCTTCACCGTTATTGCCCGAAATACAGTTTATGTTCGGTGAGAACTCAAGTTCCTGAAGAGAGATGTTCCTGAAGTCTGAAATCACCGCTTTCTCTAAAATTGGCATATATGGTCAACTATAATAGTGTATGTTCAATCAAAATTCTCGCTCCCATAAGGATAAGTACAGCGCCACCGGCAAATTCAGCCTTCGACTTATATCTGCAGCCGAAGATGTTGCCGACCTTCACTCCAAGCATTGAGGCTACCATTGTTATGACGCCGATCAGCAGCACAGCCAGCCAGATATCTACATTCAGGAATGCAAAGGTTACCCCGACAGCCAAGGCATCAATGCTTGTAGCTACAGCAAGCACAAACATAGTCTTGAACGAGAAATCAGGATCATAATCACATTTATCCTTATCAAACGATTCCTTAATCATATTGGCACCGATGAAACCAAGCAGGGCAAAGGCGATCCAATGGTCCACATTGGAGACTGCTTCGGCAAAAGAAGACCCCAGAAAATAGCCGACGAGAGGCATAAGCGCCTGGAATCCTCCGAACCAAAGTCCGGTACTCAGCACATGCGACGGCCTGATCTGTGACACGGAAAGTCCCTTGCATATCGAAACAGCAAAGGCATCCATGGAAACCGCAACTGCAATCAAAAGTATTTCTATAATACCCATATTCCGAATATTAGAAGTCTATTTCCATCTTACCTATGTGCAAGCCCCATTTCCAGTCTGTAACGACCGGTATCTTTCTGCCGAGAGAGTTTTCCACATACACCTCGGATTCCAGGAGGGTATGAGAGTGTCCTCCGACAACCAGATCGACGTCCTTTGTCTGTTTCACAAGCATGTCATCTGTATAGAATTCCCCTTCAATGCCAAGATGCGTCAGGCAGATGACCAGGTCACATCCTTTCTCATTCCTGAGATATTCCGCATATCTGTTTGCAGCCTGTGCAGGATCCGAATACTCAAGCAAATCGGCAATATCTTTGCTCAAGACTGAAGACAAATCCGTCAGCAATCCTATGATTCCTATCTTTTTGCCGGCCTTACGTACAATTACATATGGTTTGACCTGGTTTTCCAGAGGAGTACCTGAAAAATTGTAATTTGCACATACGACAGGGACCTTCAGATCTGAAAGCCTGCGTGCAAGTTCCTCCAGACCGTTATCAAATTCATGATTACCCAGACAGACTGCATCATAACCGAATGCATTGAGAACATCAATCTCAACATCTCCTCCAAGCTCAGTAAAATATGAAGTGCCCTGACCGAAGTCACCTGCATGTAAAAGAAGGACATTACGCCTTCCCTCCGCCTTTCTCACACTATCAATGTATGCGGCCTGTTCAATGACTCCTCCCATGCCTTTATTCTTTCCTGAACGGATCGGCTCGATATGGCTATGGGTGTCGTTCAAGTGAAGGACCGTCAGATCCTGAGCGCTAGAAACAGACAGGAAGATGAAAACAGAAATAAGGAATAATAATAACTTCTTCATTACTTTATCTGATTATTACTCTGCCATCGGAGCACGAAGTAAGGACGCGTCCTGCAGCTGTTTCTGATTCAACATGTTCAAGCATGACATCAATTATCATACTGTCATATACATTCAGCTCTACGGCATTCTCTGCAAGATGAAGATCATCTCCTCCATAAAGCAGGAATGAAATCGTAGCCATTCCATAAATTCTGTCATCATCAAGCGGTTCGCCAGCGATTTCTATACTTTTCACCTTTCCGTCTTCAACAACAGTCCTTATTCCGCCAAGAACCTGAAATCTGGTTGCAGCCATCTGCTCGATGATCTTACGAATCTCACTTCCACGGTGTTCAACATAAACAATCTGATTCTTGAATGGAAACATAGAAAGAAGATCGTCAAGAATGACATCACCTGCCGGCATATCGACACGGATTCCTCCGAAGTTGGCGACACCTGCATGGACCGGCTTACCTGCCTTTTTCTCAACTGCTTTCATGAGGTTATCCACGAACCAATTCGACAAAGGACTTTCCGGATAGGCTACCGCCATCCCATCAGGACAGTGAGCAATCACGGTCTTCACCCTTTTCATCTTTGGCTGGGCATCAATCACAATCATGGCCGTCCTTGCAACCGGGGAGTTTCTCCTGTATGTATTTCCGGAAGGAGAGACATACCTGCATCCCTTGAAATATCCTAGGGATTCAGCGACATTGTCTCCTGAAGTAGACGTACATCCTGTCATCCTACCATCAACAGGGACAGATTCCCAGGAATACTCCTGTGCATGAACAGTCATCAACGTCAGCAGCCAAACGGCCAGAGCCATGAAATAACGTTTAAACATAGTTTCTATCATTTCTGTTTCAACCATTTCCACAAATCGGCAAATGTAGTCTTCTTGCCGAACATGAGGATTCCTATCCTATATATCTTGGCAGAAGCCCATGCACACACGACAAATGTCAAGGCAAGAATCGCGATGGAAAGAACAAGTTCCCAGACAGGAACACCGAAAGGAATACGTGCCAGCATGACTATAGGAGAAGTGAAAGGAATCATCGAACCCCAGAACACGACCGCACTGTCCGGAGACTTGAAGGCATAGAATGCTATAAAGAAAGCCAGAAGCAAAGGGATAGTGACAGGCATCTGGAGCTGATTCGTATCTGCCTCATTCTCAACTGCCGAACCGATGGCTGCAAATAATGAAGCATAAAGGAGGTAGCCGAGAATGAAATAGATTATGAAAGCAATGATTATCTGCCCGAAATTCATATTGGCAAGAGTTGAGAGAATCATTGAAGATCCGCCCGAACTCATATCGATGGATTCTTCCATTCCACCCATATTCACCATGCCCATCATCTGCTCCATGCTTTCAGGATCCGACATCATATTTCCGAAAACCGAGAAAGATGAAATGCCGGCCACAAGAACTACAGTAAGAGCAATCCAGAGGAAGAACTGAGTCAGAGCTACGCATGCGACACCTATGATCTTTCCAAACATAAGTTCGGTCGCCTTCACTGATGAGACGAGGACTTCAACCACCCTGCTGGACTTTTCCTCTATGACACCCTGCATTATCATTCCGGAAAACAGAGCAATGAACATATAGATTATCATCGCAAGGGCCATTGATACAACCATATAGACTTCTGAAGAAGATATAGCCTCATTGCCTTCTCCGTCAATGACATATGAAGATATCTCAACATCGGATTCTACATCATCCATTATTGTCTTGAGGTCTTCGATCTCATAGAGTCCTATCCTGTATTCCTCGACAGCCTCATCAAGTCTGGACTGAACGGCATCCTTGACATCCATGCTTATCGGCTTGACCGAATATGATACAGCATGCACAGTCCTTTCAACCTCGTCAACAGGAGAAACCACAAGAAGGACATCATAGCCAAGCTCTGAAAGATGTGATTTCAACGAATCTGGAGCGTCAGAACTGAGGTCATGATATGTTGCCACGGAAGAATTCTCCATGAACGGCATCACTATACCAGACTGGTCTACTACTGCTATCTGCTTGCCTTTATCCTCGATCATTCCCATGATAAAGGCAGGAAGGACACACACTGCGGCAAGGAGAATGGGAACAATGAAGGTCGTGATGAGGAAAGACTTCTTCCTTACTCTTGTCAGATATTCCCTTGATATGATCGTCTTGATATTTCTGAATTTCATCGCTATACCTCCTCCGTAACAAGTTTTATGAAAATATCATTCATCCTCGGAACAAGTTCCTTGAATCCGCAGACTGAAAATCCTGATGAAATTGCTTCTGACAGGACTTCATTGCCGGTATGACCGTCTTCCAGAGAAATGACAGCCGTATGTCTTCCGGCATCATCGTTGTCGGAAAGGACAGAAAAAACGCCTTTCAAAGAAGTCAGGCTACGGTTCCCTTGATATATCAGTTCCACATTATTGTTTCCATATTTATGACGAATCTCGTCAACTCCACCGGAAATGACCACGTGAGAACGGTTGATCAAAGCAATATTGTCACACAATTCCTCGACCGACTCCATATTATGGGTTGAGAGGACTATTGTAGCTCCTTCATCCTTCAATCTGAGTATTTCTTCACGGATGAGCTGGGCATTCACAGGGTCAAAACCGGAAAACGGCTCGTCAAGAATCAGAAGAGAAGGTTTATGGACAACCGTCGTAATGAACTGTACCTTCTGGGCCATACCTTTGGAGAGTTCCTCCACCCTCTTGTTCCACCAGTTCTCTATGCTGAAACGCTCGAACCATAGCTTAAGTTCCCGTGTGGCCTCTTTTGCTGTCATTCCTTTCAGCTGGGCCAGATACATTGCCTGCTCGCCGACCTTCATCTTGCGGTAAAGCCCCCTTTCTTCCGGCAGATATCCGATCTTTTCAACATCTTCCTGAGTAATCGGACGTCCATTAAAGAAGACATTTCCCGAATTAGGTATGGTGATACGGTTGATTATACGTATAAGCGTGGTCTTTCCAGCTCCGTTCGGTCCGAGAAGTCCGAAGATCTTTCCTTCCGGTATATCCAGGGACACATGGTCAAGAGCCTTCTTCTCACCGAAGCTCTTGCACACATCTTCACATCTTATCATTCCCATCTGATTATATTTATACATTCAATATCTTTGCTGTAAGTTCTACCATAAGCTCAGCCGGAGAGGCCTCACCTGCATCTCCTCCCTTACCCTTGAAGTCATATTCCTTCAGCAAGGAGATTACAGCCATACACTTCCTTACAGGGTAATTCCTCACAGCAGTGTCGTACTCAGAGAAGAAGTATGGATTCACTCCAAGAACCTTAGTTTTCTGGTCATTGGCCGGACGAGGATTACCCATCAGAAGAGCACCATACTTAAGAATACGGTAAAAGTGAGTATACAAGGCACTTACCGCCATCGGCATGGCAAATTTCGCAGAAGATCCTATATAAGAAGCTATTCTGAGAGCCTTTGCGGAATTCTTAAGCGAAAGTTCCTTTGTCAACTCGAATATGCTGAACTGACGGCTTATACCTACGTTCTTTTCAATATCTTCGGCTGAAACCGAAACGGTACCTTCCGGAAGATTCTTCAGCATCTTTTCGGTCTCAACTGCTATCTTGTTCAGGTCTGTTCCGGCATGCTCGGCCAAAAGTGCTGCAGCATCGGGGGCGATTTCAAGTCCTTTGTTCTTGTAAAACATAGAAATCCATCTCGGCATCTCATAATCCCTCAATGCTTGAGAATCCACCACGACACCCATCTTGGAAACTGTCTTATACAGGGACTTCCTCTTGTCTGCCGACGCTCCATGCATCGCTATGACCAGAACTGTGGACTCCAGCGGCTTCTGGCAATATACAGCCAGGTCCTCGAGTTTCTTCATCATCTGGGCTTCCTTCACAACAATAAGTTGCCTTTCGGAAAACATAGGATAACGTCTGGCTGCCGTTATCACCGTATCCGCATCCACATCAGCTCCATAACAGACTGTCTGGTTGAAATCTCTCTCGCTCTCATCCAAGGCATGCTCAAGAATTGCATCTGTAACCATATCTACATAATATGGTTCATCCCCCATCAGAAGATATACCGGTCTGAAGACGCCTTTGACTGCATCCGAGACAATTTCACGACATAACTTGTCAGTATCAAGAAATCCTTTAGCCATAATCTGACAAAGATACTAAATTTCTGCTATTTAAAAGTATAAAATAAAAGTAAAACGGCACCCTCTCGGGTGCCGTCAAATGGAGTGATGAGTATTATGCTCTCTTCTCTTTTTCTTTCACAAGTTTTTCTTTAAGGATGTCCGCACAATCTACAATCGCGTCCTCGAAGGTCCTTGCATTCCTTTCAATGACAATTGTATTGCCTGGAATACTTACCTGAACCTTGACATTCTTGTTTTCATGTTCAGGAAGCAATGATAGAGCTACATCAATTCCTGTAACCGCATCATAGAATTTCTCCACTCTCGAGAATTTCTTTTCAACAAAGTCCAACAGTTTCTGATCTGCATTGAACTTGATCGACTGCACTCTAATCTCCATGTTTACCTCCGTTTTTTGCCCGTGGATGGGCTGATTCATAAATATTCTTAAGTTCAGCTATGGAAGTATGGGTGTAGACCTGAGTTGCCGCAAGAGAAGAATGGCCTAAGACTTCCTTTATGGAATTGAGGTCTGCACCAGAATTCATAAGTGAAGTAGCAAGAGAATGTCTCAGCACATGCGGAGACCTCCTTCCTGAAACACCTTCTACATCAGCCAGTTCTCTCTTTACCGTCCTGTCTACATAGTTAGGATATAACTTCCTTCCTGCGTAGGTAACGAACAGCGGCTCTTTCAATGATCTTACACGGCCGACCAATAGCTCAACCGCTTTCAAATATAATAAAAATTCTTCACACAACACTTCAATCAGCGGAATTTCTCTCATTTTATCGCCTTTTCCGCAGACTTTAACAACTTTACGACCAAAATCTATGTCACCGACAGTCATGGATATCAATTCCGAACGTCTCAATCCAAGAGAATAGAGAGTCATTACGATCAGTCTCGACAACTGTCTTTCATAGATATATTTTCCATGAGGTGACTCCGGAGACTTGGCAAATGCATTACGATAATCTTCCGTAAAGAGATCGGAAGTTGATGATTGGTATGCATCGAGAGAAGATTCACGATAGAAGACCGGAAGCTTCTTTTCTATCTTAGGTCGCGGAACACGCTTGACTGGATTTGAGCCGAGCACTCCCTCTTTGACCAGATAACGGCAGAATCCGCTAAGAACTGAAAGGTGCAATGATACGGTTCTCGGATCCAGTCCTTTGTCTTCTATAAGAAAAACTTCGTAACGCCTTATAAATGATGAAGTCAGATAATCCGTTACTTTTTCGCCTGGAGGTACGGAAAACATACAGTAAGAATCCAGAATGTCAGAATAGATCTCAACTGTCCTTGCGGAATATCTTCTGACATCACGTATATACAAGATATATCTATCTTTCAGATCCACCTTACACACATCATTTGACCGGGTGCAAGCCTATTTCGGCAGCCAGCTTCCTCATAAGGACATCAGCAGCTTCAAAGCTGTTTTCAATCTCTCCGTCCAGAATAGCGTTCTTGACAGCCTCCTTGAGTTGTCCGATAGTATTGCATGGCTCTATTCCGAACAGGTCCATGACATAGTCACCGGTTATAGGATTCTTGAAATTACGGATCGCATCCTTTTCCTCAACCTCGACCAGTTTATTACGGACAAGCTCGAAATTGGCTTTCAGACGGGCCACCTTACGAGGGTTCTTCGAAGTGATATCGGCACTGCACAGCAACATAAGGTCATCAATATCGTTTCCGGCATCGAAAAGCAATCTTCTTACAGCCGAATCGGTAACCTCCTCAGTGACAAGAGCTATCGGCCTCAGATGAAGGCCGACAAGTTTCTGTACATACTTCATCTTTTCATTCAAAGGCATCTTCAACCCCTGGAATATCTTAGGTATCCACCTCGCTCCAACAACTTCATGTCCATGAAAAGTCCACCCCAATGCCTTGTCATATCTCTTGGTAACAGGCTTTGCTATATCATGAAGAAGGGCAGACCAGCGGAGCCACACATTAGGTTCGGTCCTTACCTTTACCACCTCAACGCCATCTTCATACAGATAGTCTTTCAAACGGCCTTCAGCGATGGCTTCAAGCTCAAGTGACGCAACATTGTCAAGAACCTCGAGAGTGTGTGAAAAATTTTCCTTATGTCCTTTACCCTCAACAGTTTCGACTCCTTTAAGCTTAGTGAGCTGCGGAAGGATGTATTCCAACAGACCTGTCTCGTCAAGAAGACGGAATCCGATCGACGGTCTGGGAGTGACCAGAATCTTGTTCAGTTCCTCGACAATCCTTTCCTTCGAGAGTATTTCCATTCTGGAACGGTTGCGGCTGATGGATTCCAAGGACTCCGGAACTATGCTGAATTTCTGGGTTTCTGTACTCAGCTTAGTCGCAAATCTGATGGCTCGGACCATTCTTAGAGGATCGTCGCTATAAGTCGTATCCGGATCCAATGGAGTGCGTATGATTCCGGCAGCAAGATCCCTTATACCTCCAAAAGGATCGACAAGAGCCCCGTAATCCTCTTTCTGAAGGCTGAAAGCCATGGCATTTATGGTAAAGTCCCTCCTCAGCTGGTCATCTTCAAGTGTACCGTCTTCAACAATAGGTTTACGCGAATCGCGCCTATAAGATTCCTTACGTGCTCCCACGAACTCGACTTCAATGCCTTTATACCTGAGCATGGCAGTTCCGAAATTCTTGAATACAGACACATTGCTATGAACCCTTTCCCCGACGGCTTCGGCCAGCATGATTCCGCTACCCTCCACAACGATGTCAATGTCCTTGCTCGGTCTACCGAGAAAGCAGTCACGGACATAACCACCTATTACAAAGGCTCTTACGCCTTTTTCAGCTGCCACCTCCGAAACTATTGAAAAAATACTATGATCCAGAAATCCCTTTGTTATTGTTGCTGACATATCATTTCCTCATACTGAGGGACTGTATCCATAAAGACACACGTTCCCTTTTCATTTCTACATACAATGGTCTTCAGGCCGTTTGTTACCATGATATACCTGACATTCAAAGCCATATTATACCTTATCGCCTGATCCAGAACAGTTCTTGTCAGATCCACCTCCGGACGCTTGCATTCTACAATCATGAGAGGCCTTGCCTTTCTGTCATACACGAGTATATCAGCTCTGAACTGCTTTTCGCCTAGAGTAAATCCAGCCTCAGTCATCATCATGTGCATTGGAATCTTCATGTTTTCCGCTAGCACCGTCACACACCACTGTCTCACCCTTTCCTCCGGTGTAAGGGCGACCTCCTTTTTTCTCAAGGGATCCCATATGGTGTTCCTATCCTGCATTTCCATCAGTAAATCATACAAATATAGGCAGAAAAATTGTATTTTTGCCAGCAGAACAGAAAATCATCATGGCCAACGAAAAGATTGATAAAGTACATAAGTTCCTTGAAAGTCAAGGAATCCGTTTCAAGACACATTACCATCCACCCCTTCCTACAATCGAGATGGCTATGGAATATTGGAAGGAGATTGATTCAACCCACTGCAAGAACCTGTTCTTCAGGAATCATAAAGGCAACAGACATTATCTTGTTGTGTTCGAATGTCATAAGGAACTTTCAATCCATGCTTTGGAAAAGAGCCTCAAACAAGGAAAGCTATCTTTTGCTTCACAGGAAAGAATGGAAAGATGCCTCGGTCTTCTTCCCGGTTCAGTATCTCCTTTCGGACTTATCAACGACATGGGCCTGACTGCAACTGATGGAACACCAAAAGAAGGAGTGGCTGCAAAAGAACTGTTTGAAAACGGCCATAGGGTGAAGCTCTTCCTTGACAAGGATCTGCAGAAAGCGGAAAAGGTAAGTTTCCACCCTTGCGACAACACTGCAAGCACCGTCATCAGCAATGATGATTTCATGAAGTTCCTTTCCATATGGGGAGGTGAATACGAATGGATAGATATAGAAGTTGAATAAACATGCACGACAGACTCAAGATAGTATACGAAGATCAGTGGCTGATTGTTGCCGACAAACCGGCCGGACTTCTCAGCATGTCTACCGGAAAGCGTGAAGGTGAGACAACGGCCTATTCGATACTTACAGGACACTACGGAAAGATATTCATTGTCCACCGTCTTGACCGTGACACATCTGGACTTATTGTCTTTGCCAAGGATCAGGACACCAAGCTTTCCCTCCAGGAAAACTGGAATGAAGCCGTTTTGGAAAGAGGCTACACTGCAGTTCTGGAAGGAAAGATAGAAGATGAGGAAGGCTGGATTGAGACCTGGCTCTACGAACATCCCAAATCTCTGAAGGTCAACTGCTATCCTATAGAAGAAAGGGATCTCGAAGCGGCAAGGGAAGGCAAATGCCGCTACGCTGACAGAAACGGATGGAAATACGCATCAAGCCATTGCAGAAGGACAGGTTATGCAGAATCTGGTGAGAATGCATACACATTCGTTGAGTTTGAATTGGAAACAGGACGCAAGAACCAGATACGCGTCCAGTCACAATGGATAGGACACCCTATAGCCGGTGACAGAAAATATGGAGCAGAGACCAATCCTATAGGCAGGCTTGCACTGCATGCAGGAAAACTGAGTTTCATCCATCCCTGGACCGGAAAGATCATGAAATTCAGTTCCCCGCTGCCGAACAGTTTCAAGAAATTCGACAAGCATCGCCAATAAGCAATGAAGATTTCTGTCATCATACCGTCATACAAGCCTCAGGACTATCTGTGGGAATGTCTGGATTCTCTATATTCACAGACATTTCCCAAAGATGATTTTGAGGTTGTGCTGGTGCTGAACGGAGAAAAGGAGCCATATTACTCCAGAATAGAGGAATTCATATCCTCACATGATCCTGAAATGAAAATCAGGCTCATACATACAGATGTCAAAGGTGTTTCACACGCACGTAACATCGGTCTTGACATGGCTACCGGTTCCTATATCTCTTTCATCGATGATGATGACATGGTTTCTTCATCATTCCTTGAAGACCTGCATGCCAAGGCTGACCATAAAACCCTTGTTCTGGCCTACCCTTCTGCATTTGTGGATGGAGACACGAAAATATCTGAATACAGAACAGAAGAAGAGTTCAAAAGACTTTCCTCTGCCGGCAGGACAAAGTATCTTGACGTCAGAAGCCTGCTTCATGTAGCAGCCATGAAGCTCATACCAGTGGATATCATCGGAAAGAGACGCTTTGACGAATCAATGTCATACGGAGAGGATACAATGTTCATGTTCCATATTTCCGACAGGTTTACAACAGTTGACTTTGCTCCGGAAACAGCCGTTTACCATAGAAGGTTCAGAAACGGAGGGGCAGTCAACAGTTTCGCCGGATCACGATTCGTCAACAAGCTCACAATCTGCCTGAAAAGCGTCTGGAAATACAGCAGGATATATTTTTCATCGATATGCCGTTACTCATTTCTCTTCTATCTTACAAGAGTATGGGGGGCATTGCATAATCTGACAAGAAAATGACTTTACGACTATTGCTTAACAGGATTTTCGGTCTGAAGACAATGTACAGCCTCAGGTATTTCCGTCAACGCAGACGTTTTCCTGACCTCAAACACCCAAAGGATTACAGTGAGATTGTCATTGGTATGATTCTTTCCGACGACTTTCTCAAATATGCTGATTACACTGACAAGATCAAGGTCAGGGATTATGTCGCATCCAAGGGTCTGGAGTCGATACTTCTTGAACATTATGCATATTTCGACTCGATTGAAGAAATCAGACCCGATCTCCTTCCCGATAAATTTGTCCTGAAGACAAACCGCGGAGCAAGTGCCAAGGATGTATGCATCTGCACGGACAAGGAGAAGTTCGACTGGGATACTGCTAAAAAGAAACTGGAAAAAGGGATGAAGAGGGTGTATGAATATGAAAGGCACTACAACTGCATAAAGCCGCGGATAATATGCGAGGAGCTTATTGAAACTCCCGACGGTTCATTCCCTATAGACTATAAATTCACATGTGTCAAAGGCAGGATAGCCGATATATTCGTATGCAGCGGCAGGGAAAGCGGCAAGGTGAATCATTGCAGTGTGGACCTGGACTGGAATCAGCTTCCTTACATCAGGGACAGATACAACCCTCATCATATTCCCCCGAAGCCGAAGCATCTTGACGAAATGATAAGGATTGCCGGCATCCTTTCAGAAGACTTTGAATTTGTCCGTGTTGACCTTTATGAATACAAGGACAAGGTTTATTTTTCAGAACTTACATTCTCCCCTTTCGGAGGAATCATGTATGGATACAACGAAACGGGAATCCAGGAAATAGGCAAACTATTCAGATAAGAGGCAATGGAGATTTCTGTAATAATACCAACTTATAAGCCCGGAGATTACATCTGGGAATGTCTCGACTCTGTTATTGGACAGAGCCTGCCTGCCGACATGTATGAAATACTGATAGTGCTGAACGGATGCAGCCAGCCATATAAAGGCCGGATTGAAGAATATATTGAAGCCCGGGCAGACGGCAGGAACGTCAGGCTGATACATACAGAAGATGCAGGGGTTTCAAATGCAAGGAACATAGGTCTGGACGCTGCAGAAGGCAGATACATAACATTCATAGATGACGATGACCGCATATCCCCTTCCTACCTTGAAGAACTGTATGCAAAGGCTGACGACCATACCATCGTCATGCCATACACCTATGCATTCAATGACGGAGATGACGGAACACAGTTATATAACAGGCTCAGCGAACTCCATCATGAGCTGGCACCGTCAGGCAGACAGGACTACATCCGGGCAAGAAGGTTCTTCTTTTCAAGCTGCCAGAAACTGATCCCATCCGAAATCATAAAAGGCAGAAGATTCAACAGGAAATTCCGCATAGGAGAGGACTGCATCTTCATGTTTCTGATATCCGACAGGGTCAGATATGTAGATTTCACATCAGAAAATGCAATATATTACCGCCGCGTAAGGGAAGGCAGCGCCATCACCACGCAAGACAGGTCCGGAAGGTGGAAGGTCATCTGGAACGACATCAGGATGATGGCCGAATATACCGGAATCTATCTATCCGGACTCCGCAGATATTCATTCCATTTCTACCTCACAAGACTAAGAGGTGCCATGCACTTCCTTCCAGGTCGCAGATAGACTTTGTCCGACATGACAATGAATGATCAGAGTCTCAGCTGGTCAAGAATGAAATTCCGTGACATTATCCTTTGCTGTTCAAGCAGTTTCACAGCATCTGCATAATCACACGACACATCCTCGGGAAGATCCGTACCTATCGGCAACATTCTGTCACCCAACCGGATGGAATCCAGAAGAGACCTGACTCTGGTATCCACACTGTATCCGAATGAAAAACAATAGAAAGGCTTCTGGAAAATAACTGAAAAAGCAGTTCCATGGAAAGAGGTGGTCACGACAAAGGCTGCACCAGAAAGGAGCGAAAGGAACTCTTCCACACCGACTGCCTGTCGCGAACGATGAAGAGTCTTTGCATTCGGAAAAGCCTGCACCTCTATTATATCATAATCATAACGAGCGGCGAGCTTCTTCACAAATGGTGTGATGCTTTCATGGTCCACCATCCTGTACACAAAAACATAAGGTTTTCTGCGTCGGTGAGGTTTTACCAGTTTCATCCATCTATCAGTATCCAGCTGAAAAACCGGATCCTGGATATGCGTAAATTCCTTTGAAGTTATCTTTCTGAACCAGTCAACAAGGAACTCCTCCCTGACGCTCAATGCATCAAAGCGTCCGACGGCCTCTCTCAATATATCTTCTTCCTCCGGACCAATCAAATCCAGCTCCAGGCTCACAGCATCAGCTATATAAACCCGATTCTCCTTCGGAAAGCGAAAGTCTGCGAGATACATCGGATCGAATTTCCCTTTATTATGACGGATGTTCCATACCTGGTCACTGCCGATTATTATGGCATCATAATTTCCGTCAAAGGTTTCCCTGTCTACCCGGGCTGATAAATTCATTCTTTGATTCATGAAGTTCATGAATGACGAATATCGTATGCAGCGGAATGGAAAAAGAAGGATTTCAGAAGCCACATGAATCAGGGATATACCTCCTTTCTTCGACCTTATTCTAGAAGGACGTATCCTTTTATATGGTTCCCTGAGAAAACAGGGCCTGTAATCTATGATTTCAACCTCATGCCCTGCACTCTTCAACATCTCTTGAGTGGCGTAGGTCTGAAGCATGGCACCATAATTATGGGCACAATGAAAAGTCAATACACCTATCTTCATCTTATTCCAAGTAAATTCTTGACAAATACCTTTAATTTCCACGCCTTGAACCGCCATCCGATATCACCCCAGCGCCTCGCTACATATAAAAAACCTCTTTCCGTATATTTCCTTTCAAAATTCACACAATCCTTATCCATACGTGTAGGACGGAATAGATTTGGATTACGTCTCATCAGGAATCCGTCTGACAGCTCCACCTGCTTCATATCCAGACTATCCTTAAGCCGTTCTATATATTCCTCTCCCCTATGAGTGTTGGCAATAACCATGGATGTTCCGGTTGGTCCGTCAAATTCAGGTAATATTTCCCCGACTCCCCAGAAGTCAGAAACTATTATATCAGATTTACGGTTATTGATATGATATGGACAGACTCTACAACTTGGCCTGAACATTATATTCTTATAGAAGAGGACATTGAAAGTATTGTTGACAACAATTCGGCCATCAGAATAACGGATAGTGCCATTATGCATCTTCCATCCGCCAACATCCTTATTACGAAAGACAATCTCTGAAATGGTCCCTTTTCTGGCCATAAATGCGACATAATCCTTCCACACTGCCGGTGACGGCACACCATGGCAGACCATATCGACAAGCAGAAGATTCTCCTTCAGAGATTCGGGTATAAAAGATGAAAGACCAGCCACCTGACACGGAGTACCGGTAAACAGGACCTTCATTCCATCCTTCAGATCTTTCATAACCATTCTGAATACACCAGAAAGATCACTTTGCACATATTTGCTTCGTTTGAAAGACTCGCACTCCTCCAATGTCACCGCCCTGGAATGCGATACAGTAAAATCAGGATTGATTCCAGCCCCATAAACAGCACCTCCCATGGAAATGATCATTTCAGCAAGGGCAGCTGCCGTTCCTCCACTCTGGCTGGAAGCCAGGGATGCCGGATCACGATGCCGGGCAGCATTCACCATAACAGAAAAACCCGCCTTCGGTGAGTCTGCACATGGTTTAACAAAATCACAGACCTTTTCACATAATCCGCAGTCTACACATAGATTCATATCAACGGCCGGATATCGGAAGCCCATGGCATCGGCTTTCATTTCAATGGCATCATGCGGGCATACCGATTGACATGCCGTGCATCCGCTGCATCCGATTCTGTCATCAACTCTTATCATATCTTCATCCTTTTAAGGAACAAGGATATAAGTTCGCCTCTTTCAGCTTTACTGCATCCCACAAAAAACAAGGAAAGTATGGCACAGCCAAGACATAGCAGCACACCCATGACAAAGCCTAAGAACGTGTCAGGGAGATATCTGCACATAAACAAAGGCAGGACAGATGCTACAACAACTACTTTAATTATATTGAAATATACTTTCCGGACAAAAACGTTAAAGTCCAGACCTGTCATCTTCCGGAGCATCAAAAGCCTCGCGAAGAAACATATCTGTGATATGACTGTTGCAACCACCACAGTAGACTCCGGCATGCAGCCAAGCTTCAGGCACACATATGAAACAGGCAGATTCAGAAGCTGCAGGCCGCCTACTACTATCTGATAGTCCCTGACCTTGCCCGTAGCTAGCTGAAGGGTGATCAGAGAAAGAGACATGGACTCGCTCAGAGAGAAGACGAGGAACAGTTTCACAAACAGATCAGCCCGTTGCGGGACCTCCTTCAGCCACAGTTCCAGAAGATATTCGGAATTGAAGAATACAGGAAAGGCTATAATGAAAAGAAGATAGAAAGACATCCTCGAAGACTTTCTGACCAGAGAGAACATGTAATCATAGTCTCCTGAGGCATAAGACTTCGTTATCTGAGGATTGACCGCAGTCATGAAATTATTCACAAATCCCTGCACGGTTCCATTCAACTGTACTGCAATGCCTCTGGCTGCATTCACTGCAGGGCTGAAGAAGATATTGATGAGGATATTGCCTCCCTGGTCTCTGAGTACTCCTGATGATGCACCTATGAAATTCCAGCCGGAGAACGCGAACATCTCCTTTATAAGACCGCGGTCGAAGAAAAGACGGAAACGACATTCAGGAAAACTCCGCCTGCTGTAAATTCCATATGCAAGCCTTACGACAAGAACCGTCAGTGCCATAAGGGCTGAATATAACACCAGACGGTCGGAAACAGATCGGGAAATTAGCAGAGCGACTCCTAGTCTGAGGACTGCATCAAGGATACCTATATAGGCATAGGCGGACATCCTTTCATGGGCTGTGATGAGAGCCATCTGAGGTACGCTCATCAGATTGACCACGAATGCGAATATAGAAAAATGAAGAACCCATCGGGCCGATTCGACTCTGGAAGGGTCGATAGTCATCTTTTCTTCTATGAACCACAGACCGACAGGTTCTGCGATAAGAAGGACGATAAGTGATATTAGAAGCTGGGTGATGACAGCAGTAGAATATACAGTAGAAAGGCGTGCCTGCTCTCCCTTTCCCAGTTCAAAGGTAATGAATCTTGAGACGGCGGCATTAAGTGAACCGGACAGCATGGTAAACATAGCCACAACTCCTCCTATTACGGTATAGATACCATAATCATTTTCACCCAAGGCCTCAAGGACAATTCGGGATGTATATAATCCGACAAGCATCATAAAGAACATCCTGATGTACAACACCATCGTGTTCTTCGCGATCCGTCTGCTCCTGTTATCCAGATTATCCGTCATCTTGCCTCTATTGTCGTTAATATACAGACGACAAAAATAATAAAATATAAGCAAAATACCTTAATCATGACACTTAATGGATATTTGAGTCATTCTAAGTCTGAAAATATTTGGTAGTGTCATGAAATGTCACTAAATTAGTGCCGGATTATGAATACTAAACTATTAACTTGATATGGTAAGATATTGTGTAATGTGGAAATTCAAGCCATCAGATGGCAAGAATGCCAAAGAGCTCGCTGAAGAAGTCAAGGAAAAATATGAGTCCCTCCTGGGACTCGTGCCTGGCCTTAAAAGTATTGAAGTAGGAGTTAACCGCAATGAAGGAAAGACATCATACGACGCGGTAATGCTCGCAGACTTTGATAATTGGGAAGCTCTCGCAGCTTATAAGGCAGATACCTTGAGGGGCAACGTCATAGAATACGTTAAGTCAATTGCCGAGGTAAGAGCAAAAGTCGAGTACGAAAGATAGGATTGACATTTCTATAAATAAATCCCTGAATCACGGATGATTCAGGGATTTATTTATTTCTGATATTTCTTTGTGTGCTCTGCTATCAGTTCTGCATCATCAAAGTAATCTATCTTCATTGCCCTCCTGACATCTGCAAGAGTCTTCGCTGCTTCCTCACGTGCCTTCTCGCTTCCTCTTCTGAGAATCTCATAGACATGAGGGATGTTCTGTTCATACTCCTTACGTCTTTCTCGGATCGGCTGGAGGAAATCTTCCATAATATTGAAGAGGAACTTCTTGCAGGTTCCGTCGCCAAGGCCGCCACGACGATAGTGGGCCTTCATTTCATCAAGATCCTTATATTCCGGAAGGAATTTTTCGAAATGCTCCGGCTGGCAGAATGCATCAAGATAAGTGAAGACTACATTTCCCTCCACATGTCCCGGATCATCTATCTGAAGATGCTCAGGATCGGTATACATGCTGTTGACCTTCTTCTTGATTTCCTTGGAAGTATCTGAAAGATATATGCAGTTTCCGAGAGACTTGCTCATCTTTGCCTTTCCGTCAGTACCGGGAAGACGGCAGCATACGGCATTCTCAGGAAGAAGCATTTCAGGAGTAACCAGAGTGTCACCGTAGACTGCGTTGAACTTATGGACAATCTCACGTGTCTGCTCTATCATAGGAGCCTGATCGACACCTACAGGTACAGTAGTCGCACGGAAAGCAGTTATATCCGAAGCATGGCTTATAGGATAGGTAAAGAATCCTACCGGTATTCCCTTCTTGTTCAGATTCTCATCATCTTCGCTGTCAGAGAAACCTCTGAGCTGGATTTCCTGCTTGACGGTAGGATTTCTCTGAAGTCTCTGTACGGTCACAAGATTCATATAATAGAAAGCAAGTTCACAGAGTTCCGGAACCTGAGACTGGATGAATATAGTCACCTTTTCAGGATCCAGTCCGGCGGAAAGATAGTCCAATGCCACCTCAATTATGTTCTGACGGATCTTTTCAGGATTATCTGCATTATCAGTCAAAGCCTGTGCATCGGCGATCATGATGAATATTTTTTCAAACTCGCCTGAATTCTGAAGTTCCACCCTTCTTCTGAGCGATCCGACATAATGTCCGAGATGAAGTTTTCCGGTAGGACGGTCACCCGTAAGTATAATTTTTCCCATAGTCGCGAAAATTTTAATCGTTTTTGACGTAAATATTCGTGATTTCACCACAAAAATCCTACAAATATAAAAATCTTTTCCGAAGAATCTCAATTGAGAATTGGATTAGGGCTTAGAATTGGTATCTTTGCCATAAATCTAAACCAATTTCATTATGAGAAAAACAATTTTAAGTATGCTTTTCATGGTCCTTCCTATAGTTGCGGCCATGGCACAGGACGTTGTCGGAAAATGGAAACTGGACGACGGATCAGCTATTGTGGAAGTCTACAGACAGGGAGATTCCTATAATGGAAAGATAGTATGGCTGAAGAACCCTACTGAGCCGGACGGGACACCGGCAGTTGACACCAATAATCCGGATCCGTCTCTGCGCAAACGTCAGATTATCGGTCTGAATATGCTCAGCGACCTTAAGAAGGCTGATGGAGAATATTCCGGAGGAAAGATCTACGACCCGAACAACGGAAAGACATATAACTGTTCAATGAAAGTTGAAGGCGACGTTCTGAAGGTACGTGGTTCACTTGACAAAAGAGGCCTTATCGGCAGAACAATGGACTGGTACAGGCAGAAATAATAAACTCTATATAGAATCAATCTCATTCACCGTAAGCGTATCACCGTTTACGGTGAATTTTATATTAAAGCCGGAGAACGTAAGGCCGTAGACCCTTTCCGGGTCATTCTGGTATGCTGGTCTCGGATCCAGAGAAAGGACTTCCCTCAAGGCTTGAAATGTATCTGGGTCCAACAGGCTTTCTACAGAAGCAGGGAACCTCACTTCAAGGTGTCTTTCCTCAAGAGCGTCGACATAACCGCACACCGCCTCCGGTCTTGAATCTGCATATCTTACATATGGTTTGATATCATAGATCGGAGTCCCGTCCATCATATCCGCTCCCTTGACATGGATAAGCGGTCCCTGGTCTGTAGATAACTCTATTCCAAGTATTTCCACACATGACAGTCCCAACGGATTAGGACGGAAAGGAGAACGGGTCGCGAAGACTCCCATTGCAGAGTTACCTCCCATCCGCGGAGGGCGGACCGTCGGCTGCCATTCATTTGAAACCCTATTTGCAGAAAAACCCCAGATAAGCCAAAGGTGAGAAAAACCTTCAAGACCTCTCAGGGCTTCAGACACGCGGTATTTCTTCTCAAATACTATAACTCCATGAAGCGAAGAGGCCAACCCGCTCTGACGCGGAATACCGAATTTTTCAGGGAAACCGGTCCTTATGCGTGCAATCGGAACTATGCCGATTTCTGAATGCTCCTCCCTGTCTTGTCTGCTTCTGTCCTTTGTCATGATCTGATACTTTCAACGCATGGATAATCGTACTCGAAATATTCTTTATTATCGTTTAAACGGAAATGGAGTCAGTTCAGTCCTCCTGTACGTAACAGAATACTTGCTGCCGTTTTTGAGGCTCACCGTCCTGGGATCCCTTACCAGAGGATTAGGCAGGACACAAGCAATTGATACAGCCTGATGCATGTTCAGCTTGGCTGCACTCCGGCCAAAGAATTCCTGCGACGCCGCTTCCACTCCGAAGACCCCTTTTCCTGTTTCTGCAACATTCAGATACACTTCCATTATCCTTTCCTTGGTCCATAAGAGTTCAATCAGCACAGTATAATATGCCTCGAACCCTTTTCTCCACCAGGTCTGTCCGCAGAATGTGAAACAGTTCTTGGCAACCTGCTGGGATATGGTACTGCAGCCACGGATTTTCTTTCCCGTCTTCTCATGCTCCCTCTTCATCTTGATGAGTTCCTGTATGTCGAAACCCCGATGCTCCATGAAACGCCCGTCCTCTGACGCTATTACAGCACGGACCATTACGGGCGAGACATTCTCGATATCGACCCAGGTACGGATGTTCCGATAACCTTTCTCACCGATGTTCTGGACACAGCGTTTGAGCATAAGCGGAGTCCATGTCACAGGAACCTCTCTGTACAGGATTACCCACAACATGCTCAGCACAAGAAATGCCGATGGAATCAACATCAATAACTTCTTTATCCGATTCTTCATACTCGTACTCCGAGGACAAATATAATCATTTTGATAAATAGATGCAGTAATGTGTACATAAATGGCTTATGACTCGGAGATTCTGGATGGTAGCAACCAAAACTATGAGACCAAGAGCACTTTCCTTGCCTTTCCGCCCGCGGTCCCCACCAAAATGATGGGACCAAGAGCACTTTTGCAGTGTTTCTGCCCGCGGTCTGAAGCTAGATCATGACATAGGACGGCAACAGTCAAGCACGAGGATGGCCAGACCGAGCCGCCCGCAGTGCTTGATCTGTAGTCGCCGGAGTTCGTATATTATGGCGACGACTCTTTGTACCATACTGTCCATAGGAACAGCCCTTTATGTGTATAGAAGACGCAGTTCAGATTCCTCGACTCCCTGAGTCGCTCGAGAATGGGTGTTGAATCCAGTCAAAAGAAGAACAAACCGCAACAGAATCACTTCTATTGCGGTTTCGTCGTGGTGCCACCAGGGATTGATGTATCCTTGTAAGCACTTGTATCTCAACGATTTGCCTTTGGCTTATATAAAAAAGCCACGAGACTGGCACGTTTAATCTACAATAGAATTCACCTTATTTCATAAACACGTTACGTGCAC